>CAZZPI010000396.1:0-1161 GCA_964655865.1 uncultured Nitrospiraceae bacterium | reverse complement strand
GAGCCACACCATGATTACCATCACACCGACGGCAGAAGAAAAGATCCGAGAGCTCATGCAAGAAGAGAAAGACACGGTCGGCCTACGTGTCTACGTCCGTGGCGGTGGCTGCCATGGCTACCAGTACGGGATGGCCTTCGAGTCCAAGGTCGCCGAAGACGACACGGTGGTCGAAAAGGGCGGCGTGCAGGTGATCCTTGATTCCCAGAGTGCGCCTCTGCTGCAGGGCGCGGAGGTGGATTACGTGGATGGCCTGCAGGGGTCGGGGTTTTCCATCAAGAATCCGCAAGCGAAGACCACCTGCGGCTGTGGCAGTTCGTTCAGCGCATAGGCAGAGCAGTCGGCGACCAACGTTCAGCCGTCGGCTCCGAGACACTCGGGATGGGCCGGAGTTGCTTCCCTCCAACGATGCAATTTCGGCCTTCTCTTTTTTGGCTCGAAGTTGAGGGTTGAGGGCAAAGCGAGCGGATCGATGGGTCTCCCATGGCAACGGTGAGTATCACGCGGCGCTATCGCTTCTGCGCGGCGCATCGCCTCCACACGGACGAGTTGTCGGCCGAAGAAAATCGGGCAGCCTTCGGCAAGTGCAACAATGAGAACGGCCATGGCCATAACTACGTGGTGTTGGTCACCGTGAGAAGTGATGCGGATCCATCCGCGAGCCCGGACGCGGAGGTGGCGGAGTTGGACCGGCTTGTGCAGGACGTGGTTGTTCGGCGGTTCGACCATCAGGATTTGAATCAGGATCCCGAATTTGCGCACCGCACGACGACGGGAGAGAACCTCGTGATGCTTATTTGGGATTTGCTGGTCAAGCGGATTCCGCAGGGCCGACTGGAAAAGGTGGGTGTCATCGAGACGCGCGACAACTATTTCGAGTATGCGGGCTCTGTCGCGGGACCGGCGGCATCCACAGGGAGGCGCCATGCGTCGTCGCGTAACTGAGCGAACCTCTCGTCCCAGCGTGCGGGGGATCTCCGGCAACGGCGCGCCGTTGTCAGTGAAGGATCTAACCTTGCTGGTGAGGGATCTGCTCGTCGGCGTCGGCGAGAACCCGGCTCGCCACGGCCTCGTGAAAACGCCCGAGCGGGTGGCGAAGGCCCTGCAGTTCATGACCCAGGGGTACAGCCAGAACATCGATCATCTGCTCAACGGAGCCTT
>CAZZPI010000395.1:0-2877 GCA_964655865.1 uncultured Nitrospiraceae bacterium | reverse complement strand
GTGCTGAAGCGCGAGTGGACGAGCGCCAGGGCGCTCGTCAGGCTCGCATCGTTCAGATCCTGGTAGTACGCCGGCATCTGATGCGGCAGCAACAGTCCCTTGTAAACGATCGTGTTGGCCGACAGGCTCGGGATGTAGAAGTAGTCGCGCCCTTGAACGGCCGACTCACGGACGGCATGTTCCACCCGCTTGCGAACGACGTAGAGCTTGCGCTCGAACTGCCCTTCATTCAGGACGTCCCGCGCGATGAAGACCTGCCGGATGAAGGGTTCGGTCCGCCGAGCGACCACTCCGATGACATCGCTTTTCACCGGCACGTCGCGCCAGCCCAAGAGCCTTAGCCCCTCTTCGGCGATGATCTTCCCGAACAGATGCTCGCACTGTCGCCGCGACTCGACGTGGGGCGAGAGAAAGACCATGCCGACGCCGTATTCGCCGGCGTTCGGAAGCGTAACACCGGCGTCGCCGGCGGCGCGCCTTAAGAACTCATACGGGACTTGCAACAGGATGCCGGCTCCGTCGCCGGTACACGGATCGCATCCCTGTGCTCCTCGATGGGTCAGATTCTCGAGTACTTGGAGACCCTTCGTGATGATGTCGTGGGACTTTTGCCCTTTGATGTTGACGACGAAGCCGATCCCGCACGAATCTTTTTCGTACTGGGGGTCGTACAGCCCTTGCTTTTGCGGAAGTCCTGGAATAGTCATGCGGCGTATCTCTTCAGGAAGACTGGTGTTTCCCTTTTCCGACGGAGGCGGTGATCCTGAGCAGAACAGGCCGGACTTACTCCGGGATCGCTGGCTGAGCACCTAGCCCGCATAATTCATGAGGGTTCGTCACGAAACCGTCGAGACGCCAGGCGTTGGACCCATTGCAAGAAGAGAGCAATGAGTGCCCCACGCGGAGCCTGGGGACTGACACCCTTCCCCGCGTCTGCGCGTGGTGTCTGTCCCCTTCCGAACCGGGACAGGCACCGTCGAGGACGACGGAGCCAGTCCCCAACCATTACGTTGAGGCCGCGCGGGGCCTGCCTGTGCCGAGCACGGCAGCCAGGCGAGCCTGCCCGCCTGGCAGCCTCGACCGCGCAGCCAGGTTTGTCACAGCCGGGGCACCCGTTGCTCTTTGACTGCAACGGGTCGAACGGCGGTTGCAGTAGGACCCTTCATGAATTCTGCGGGCTCAACCTATCGGCGTGCCAAAACTTACTGGATGGGTCCTTCTTCTGTCAAGGATGAGCGTCGGGAGGGGCTTCGGTTTGCTTGACTTTGTTTCCCCCGCTGCCCTACCATTCCGCGCCATGTCGGACGGCCCCCTGACAACCACGTTGTTGACGATGACGGATGTCTGGGACGTGTACCGCAGCGAGCTCGACGGAGTCGAGGACCAGGTTCGGAAGAATCTCGACTCGAGCGTCGCGCTTGTAAATACCGTAGCCGCCCATATCCTGAGCAGCGGCGGGAAACGCATTCGCCCTCTTCTCCTCCTCATCTGCGCCCGGCTCTGCGGATACTCGGGAACCGAGCACCACAAGCTCGGCAGCCTCGTGGAATTCATTCATACCGCCACGTTGCTCCACGACGATGTCGTGGACGACGCCGAGTTGCGTCGGGGGCGACGTACGGCTCGCAAGCTGTGGGGCAACCAAATCAGCATCCTCGTGGGCGATTATCTTTATTCGAGAGCCATCTGCCAGATCGTCGAGTTCCGCAATCAAGCAATCAACGAAAGCTTGTCGGAGGCCTGCCGCAAAATGGCGGAGGGCGAGGTGCTTCAACTCTATTACAACGGCAACCCTGCCATGCCCGAACCCGAGTATCTCCGTATCGTCGAGCACAAGACGGCCGGGTTGATCGCCGCATCCTGTCGCATGGGCGCGATCATCGCGGGCGCCGCCGAAGAAAAACAGGCGGCGCTCTTCCGCTTCGGCCAATCCCTGGGGATCGCCTTCCAGTTGGCGGACGACACCTTGGATTATACGGCCAACGGCGAGCGCTTGGGGAAAACGCTCGGTCAGGACATGCGACAGGGAAAGGCTACTCTCCCTCTGCTCCATTTGCTCCATCATTGTCTCGCATCCGACCGGCAGATGATCAAAGATCGCATGGAGACCCGGACGCTGGACGAGCAGGACCTCCAACGCATCCTCAGGCTCATGCAGGAGTATGGATCGATCACGTACGCGATGGACCGCGCACAGGCGTTTGTGGACGCTGCAAAGCGAGAGCTGGAGTTGTTCGACGACTGCTTGCCCAGACGAGCCTTGGCAGTCACCGCGGATTACATGGTGACTCGCGACCGTTAACCCTATCGCCAGTCCTATTCCAAAACCCGACCCGACCGCGCACACAAGGGGGTAGAGGTTTCACAGATCCCCGGATCTTCCGGGTGGAGGGGCTCCAACTCTTGAGAGGAGCGGCGTAGAACAGATGGCGACGATCTTTCCGTTCCGCGGCGTCTTGTATGACCCGACCCTCGTCGGAAACGTGCGAGATGTCGTCGCGCCTCCGTACGACATCATCGACGCCGACATGCAGGAGACGTTGCATCGACGCCACCCCCAGAACGTCATCAGGCTCGAGCTGGGGATGGAGCAATCCGACGACAGCGCGATCTCCAATAAATACACGAGGGCGGCGGCATTCCTGCGCGAGTGGCTGGAGCGCGGGACGCTGCGGCGGGATTCCGAACCGGCGCTCTATTACCACACCATCGACTATCGTCCGCCCGGGGAGGGCCCGACGAGCCCGACGAAAACGCTCAAGAGTTTTCTTGCCACGGTGCAACTGGAGGAGTTCGGCTCCGGCAAGATCTACCCCCATGAGAACACGCGGGCCGCGGCCAAGACCGACCGGCTGAATCTGTTGGAGGCCTGTCGCG
>CAZZPI010000394.1:0-2879 GCA_964655865.1 uncultured Nitrospiraceae bacterium | reverse complement strand
CACACTCGCGGAGCAGACCCGCTGTTGAGTGCGCACGCGCTGACGACCTGTACACTCTCGATGATCATGGGACAGGCGCTTGACTTCAACCCGCTGGAGCTCCAGGAATTGGCGACCGGTGCGCTGTTGCACGATATGGGACTTCTTCGATTGCCACACCCGTTGCGCCAGCGAATCCACAATACCTCCGCGCCTCTCACGGGGAGGGAACAGGAGCTGTTCGAGTCTCATCCCAGACAGGGTGCCATCGAGTTGGAGCGGGAAGGGGGGTTTTCACTACAGGTACGTCGGATCGTGGCCGAACATCATGTCACCCCTGACGGCAAGGGCTATCCGCCCGAAACCCACCCAAACGGAACAGCTCAGACGAGTCGTGTCGTCATGGTCGCCGACCGGTACGATGAACTGGTGACCGGATTCGGCAGTGCGACGCCGCTCGACCCGTACCATGCACTCCAGCGGCTGTATCGGGACGGACTCGAGGGCAGGCTCGATCCCTTGTGTGTCTCGCTGTTCATTAAGCGCGTGGGTGTCTACCCGATGTTGAGCAGAGTGGAGCTCACCACCGGCGAACTGGGCGTCATCACCGAGATCAAGCCGGACAGCTTGCATCAGCCGACCGTCACGGTCACGCACGACCGAAAAGGAGATCCCCTCCCCTCGCCGCTTGTGATTGACCTGGCACACCAGGAAGGCGAACCGGTGCGTTCTATCGCTCGAGTGGTTCGAATCCGCCAGGAGGCCGGTTGATGCTTGACGGGACGAGGCCCGGCGAGCCCCTCCCCCCGACTATTCGTACCGCAGCGCGTCGATGGGATTCAGCCGCGCCGCCTTATTCGCGGGATAGAGGCCGAAGAAGAGTCCGACGATGAGAGAAAAGACGAAGGCCGTCACGACCGCGTCCGCCGAAATAATCGTCGGCCAGCCTGCTATCACCGTCGTGAGTCTGGCGCCGACGATGCCCAGCACGATCCCGATGCCTCCGCCCAGCAGACTTAATGTCATCGCTTCGATCAGGAACTGAATCAGGATGTGTCGCCGTTTGGCCCCCACCGCCATTCGCACGCCGATCTCGCGTGTGCGCTCCGTCACCGACACCAAGAGAATATTCATGATGCCGATGCCGCCCACCAAGAGCGAGACGGAGGCGATGGCAAATAGCATGACGGTCAAGGTTTGACTCGTCCCTTCCTGCACCCGCCCGATATCGACCTGCGTTCGAATCGTGAAGTCATCCGCTTGGTCGGGCTGCAGCCGATGTCTCCCGCGCAGCCCCTCACGAATCTGCTCCACCGCTTCCGGCAAATCCTCCGCTCGCTCGGTCGACGCAAATAAGGCCCCCACCGACCCCAGGAATTGCGTCCCGAAGACCTTGCGCTCGGCCGTCGTGAACGGGATAAAAATAATGTCGTCCTGATCAGATCCCTGGGCGGACTGGCCCTTCGGCGCCAACACCCCGATCACCCGAAACGGGACGTTCTTGATCCGGATCGTCGCGCCCACCGGCTCTTCCCCCGGGTCAAACAGGTTTTCGATCACGGTTTGCCCGACTAGGGCCACCCGTGCCGCCGCCTCGAGGTCCGCCTGTGTGAACGGGTTTCCGCTCACGAACGACCAATCACGAATCGTGAGGTACCCGGGCGAAATCCCGTTCACGGGTCCGTTCCAGTTCCGGTTGCCGTTCACGATCTGCATGACATCGCGTTTCGCCCAGGCGGTCTCGTTGAGCAGAGGAATACGCTTCTTGAGGTCCAGGGCATCGGCCACCGTCAGCGTCACGGCCCCGCCTTGTCCGCCTCGCACCCCGCCGACGGTCGTCGCACCCGGCAGGAGGATTATGACGTTGGTGCCCATACTGGCCACCTGCGCCCGCACCGCGGCTTTCGCACCCTGACCGATGCTCACCATCGCAATCACGGCCCCGACTCCGATCACGATGCCGAGCATCGTCAACCCTGCGCGAAGCCGATTGCGACTGAGGATGCGCAAGGCGGTGACGACGGTAAGGTACACAAAGGCGGTCATGGTTCCGTTACCGTGGGTTGACCGGTTGTCCGTTCACGATCCGTCGATCGCTGACGATCCGGCCGTCCTTCAGCACGATCTCGCGCGAGGCATGCGCTGCGACCTCCGCCTCGTGCGTCACGAGGATGATGGTAATGCCGTCCTCGTGATTGAGGCGATCCAGAATCGCCATGATTTCGCGGCTGGACTCCGTATCGAGGTTGCCCGTCGGCTCGTCCGCCAACAGAATCGATGGTGCCGTGACGAGCGCCCGCGCGATGGCGACACGTTGCTGCTGACCTCCGGACAACTGGGTCGGATAATGATGTTCGCGACCGGCGAGACCCACGCGCTGGAGGGCCGCGGCGGCCTGCGCGCGCTGCTCCTTGAGCGGAAGCCCTCGGTAGAACAACGGGAGTTGGGCGTTTTCCAACGCGCTGGTGCGGGGGATCAAATTGAAGCTCTGGAACACGAAACCGATCTGCCGGTTCCGAATGGCGGCGAGCGCATCGGGTTTCGCCGTGCCGACCTCCATGCCATCCAACCAGTAGCGACCGCGCGTCGGCTGGTCGAGACAGCCGAGGATGTTCATGAGCGTGGACTTGCCCGACCCGGAAGCCCCCATGATCGCCACGAACTCGCCTCGATCGATGGAAAGATTCACATTCCGCAAGGCCTGAACCTCGGTCTCGCCGAGGCGGTAGACCTTGCTGATCTGTTCGCAAAGAATGAGTGAGCCCATACGCAGGAGAGCCTGAGGGTACGGTTTTACCTGGAGGTCAGGTCGAGGGCCCGCCTCCCTCTGATCTCCCCGAGCCTCAGCTTGAACCTCAAGCCTGTTTTTCAGAGCCCGCGGTCCCGGGGGTGAGTGCGGC
>CAZZPI010000393.1:0-2905 GCA_964655865.1 uncultured Nitrospiraceae bacterium | reverse complement strand
GCCCGCTGCTGATTCTCCGCAGACTGGTGAGCCCGGCAAAGGTCCTCATGGAGCGATGGCTCAGTCGAGCGCAAGTATCCAAGCCATGGCCTCCGAAGGCAAGGACACCGTGTACGCAGGATCGTTCGGAATGGGGGTGTTTCGCAGCCACGATCGTGGGAAGGCCTGGGTGCCGGCCAATGAGGGGCTCACGGATCCGTTCATCTTGTGCTTGGCCGTCGGGCCGGATGGCGCCCTCTATGCCGGGACATTTCGCGGCGGTGTGTTCCGGTCGCATGATCAAGGGAAATCTTGGCAGCCCATCAATAGAGGGCTGAAGCGCCTGGAGATCAAGACGGTCCTGATCGCGCAAGACGCGATCTATGCGGGGACGGGCAACGGCGTGTATCGACTGTCTCCGCATGAGGACCAGTGGTCCGTCGTCACGGGAGGTCTGGAGGATATTCTCGTCCATGCCTTGGTGCAGCTCCCCGACGGAACGCTGGTCGCCGGCACTTCGGGCAAAGGGATCCAGCGCTTCAAGAACCAAGGATCGGGATGGGCACGGATGCGACACGGGCTTCGGGACCACGAAGGGTTGGTCGAAAATTTCATCCGAGTTCTGGCTAGGGACAACGAGCAGGATGTCTATGCCGGGACCTTCGACGGGGGCGTGTTCCGCAGTGGGGACGGCGGACAAACCTGGCATCCGATCAGTCGGGCGCTTCCCAACGATTCGATCCGCGGCATTGTCAGCACTAGCCATGGGTTGTACGTGGCCACCGGACGTGGAGTGTTCAAGACGACCGATAAGGGCCGACAGTGGATCCCGCTCAACAAGGGACTTCAGAATTTGGCGGTCCAGACGCTCATCGAATCGGCGAGCGGGTCCTTATACGCCGGCACCAGTTCCGGCGCGTTCAGGAGCGACGACGACGGGCTGACTTGGATTCCCATCAGTGAAGGGCTGGAGGGAACGGCGGTTCCGCCGTTCCGTTTCTAACGAAGGGAGAGCTTGGGGTTATGACCGACGTCAAGGACACGACGAGGGCGACGCTGACCATCACGTCGAAAGGGGAGAGGCTCGGAGACATCGTGCTGCGGTTCTTTCCGGACGTGGCGCCCGGGCATGTGCGAAACTTCACGAAGCTGGCGAAAGAAGGCTTCTATAACGGAACCACGTTTCATCGGGTCATCCCGGGATTCATGATTCAAGGCGGAGATCCGAACAGCAAGGGCGCCGATCGCAATACGCACGGGATGGGAGGGCCGGGGTATCGTCTCAAAGCGGAATTCAACAGTCGGCCGCACAAACGAGGAACCCTTTCAATGGCGCGAGCCAACGACCCTGACAGCGCCGGGTCGCAGTTCTTTATCTGCGTGACCGACTCGCACTTCTTGGATTGGCAATACACCGTTTTCGGGGAAGTCGTCAGCGGCATGGAGGTCGCCGACAAAGTGGTCAACATGAAGCGTGACGGCCGCGACAATCCGCTGGAACGCGTGGAGATGACGGTCACCGTAAGCGAATGAACAGTGCAAAATTTAAAATGCAAAATGTAAGAAAGGGAGGCTTTCGGAGACGATTCTTCAATTTTTCATTATACATTTTTAATTGTTCATTGGCAGCGGCGTTCGCCGCCGGCTGCGCCATTCCACAAGTGCCCTACCGGACGGTTTACGAGGACCCCGTCAATTTTGTTCGTCTCGAAATCGATGCCGCGGTGCTGCCGGAATGGCCGCCCAGCGCCCACAGCCACCCCGCATCAATCAGCGAGGAGGATATGGCGCGGATTCTGAGGAACATGGTCGTGCAGGAAAACAGGATCAAACTGCAAAGATGGATTCAGGGAGAGGCCCCGCGGGTGCCGGCGTTCAGAGAGGAAGAGATTGCCATCCTCGCACCCAAGCTGTCGGAAGCCTTAGCTCAGGCTCGTCCGAACGAACGCGTGACCTATTACTTGAGTCGGCCGCAAACCTCGATCAAGCGGGTGATAACGACTGGAGGACTCTACGTGAGGGGGACCGAGCTGCATTTCCTACTCGGAAACTGGCAGATCGTGTACGGCATCCCGGCTTACGGGATGATCTACGATCGCCGGTATCCGATGAGTCCCACCGCGCCGAAGGGTTTCAACCTGTTCTACCAGCAGGAGGCCGCGGTCGTGAAACGCGAGAGCAGCCTCTGGGATCGCCTGCTCGCGAACGAGAAAGACGAACTCATCCTTGATTTGACCAAGGCCCTGCCCGGGCAATTTGTGGAAGCCGCATCTCAGCGCATCGGAGTCCCCACGTCAAGCAAGGCGCGGCCGCCGGCCGCATACGCCAGCGTTGCTTCCGCAATCTTGTAGTCATACTGCGCTTCCGCCAGGCGGGTCTGCGCGGCGGTCACGGCCACCTCGGATTGCGTCACCTCGACGACCGATCCCAATCCCAGCCTGTATCGTTGTTTGGCGAGTTGCAGGGCTTCCTGCGCGGTCTTGACCTGCTCTTCCGCCAGTTTAATCTGCTGAGCGAAGGTCACCGTGTCGAGGTAGGCATTGGTCACCTGTTGCGTCAGCGCCTGCTCGATGTTGAAGCTGCCTGCCTCGGCGGCGGCCTGCTGCGAGGTGGCCTCCCGGATCTGATTCTCGATCAGGAAACCCGTGAACAACGGCATCGAAACGAGACCCGCAGCGGTCCACCAACCGCCCGTTCGTTGATTCCGGCTGGTATCGAACGTTTCGTAGTCGCCGGCGCTGGCGATGGCCGACACGGTGGGAAGATACTGCTTTTTTGTCGCTCTGACTCGGGCTTCCGCCGAGCGCGCGAGTTCTTTCGCTCGCTCCAGCTCCGGATGAGACAGGCTGTCGGCGATCAAGTCGTCAAGAGAGCGCTGCGGTCGAACCTCGACCGACATATCTTCGAGGACATAGTCCGGAAGACC
>CAZZPI010000392.1:2399-2927 GCA_964655865.1 uncultured Nitrospiraceae bacterium | reverse complement strand
AGCGATGTGGTGGTGCTTACATCGGACAATCCTCGCACGGAGGATCCAATGGCGATTCTCCGGGACGTGGAAGTCGGGGTCAAAGAAGCGTTGAAGCAGAGGCCGTCGGTCCGATACGTCATGGTGCCCGATCGGCGGCAAGCAATCGAAGCAGCCGTTCAGGAGGCTCGGCCGGGCGATATGGTGTTGATCGCCGGCAAGGGTCACGAGGATTATCAAATCATCGGCACGCAGAAGTTTCATTTCGACGACCGCGAAGTGGCCGCCGAGGCGATTCGGCACGTGTCTGAATCCATGTCCAACGGAGGGCTTCCGACCACGTGATTCAGACGATGGCGCTCTTCACTCTTGAAGAAGTCCGGGAAGTGATCAGCCCAAGGCTGCTCTGCGGCGACCCACCCGGATGGCTCAGGAAGAAGGTCAAGCGAGTGTCGACCGATTCTCGAGAGGTGCGACGGGGAGATCTCTTCATCGCATTCCGAGGAGACCGGTTCGACGGACATGACTTCGTACCGGCGGCGATTCGCC
>CAZZPI010000392.1:0-2389 GCA_964655865.1 uncultured Nitrospiraceae bacterium | reverse complement strand
ACGACGAGGTCGGCGCCGTTGTCGAAGATCACTATCAATGGCCGGAACGCGGGGGCCATGTGAAGCTAGCCGGATCCGACCGAACCGCGCCGCCGCTCCTGCTGGGCGTGCGGGATCCCCTGCTCGCCTACCAGCAACTCGCCACGCATCATCGGAATCGGTTTACGATCCCCGTGGTTGCCGTGACCGGTAGCAACGGAAAAACGACGACAAAGGAGTTTGTGGCAGGCGTGCTGGCGGAGCGGTGGCGGGTGTTGAAGACAGAGGGGAACCTCAACAACCGCATCGGGGTACCGCAGACGCTGTTTCGCTTGACGCACCGCCATCGGGCCGCTGTGATTGAGATGGGGGTCGATCAGCAGGGGCAGACGACGAGGCTCTGCGAGATCGCCCGCCCGACGATCGGAGTCATCACGAACATCGGTCCGGACCATCTAGAATCCTTCGGGAGCATGGAGGGATCGGCTCAGGCCAAGGCGGAATTGCTCGACCAACTGCCGAACGACGGTGTGGCGGTGCTGAACGCGGACGACCCGTATTTCGACTACCTGGCATCACGCGCACGTAGCCGCGTCGTGTCCTTTGGGTTCTCCGAGCGAGCCATGGTCCGTGGGGCTGGGGTCGCCTCGGATGGGAAGCGCGAAACCGCGTTCGAGTTGTATCTTGCCGGCAAGGTTCGTCCGATGACGGCTCGCATTAAGGTGCACGGCGCGCATAACGTGTCGAACGCCTTGGCCGCCGCCGCCGTCGGGCATGCCCTGTCCTTCCCGGGACATATGATCGTCCATGGACTGGAACAATTCAGACCGGTCGCGATGCGCTCACAGGTGGCCACCATTCGCGGGGTGCAGGTGATCAACGATTGCTACAACGCGAACCCTGCCTCGATGCAGGCGGCCCTTCGCTTACTGGCCGAGTTGGGCCAAGGAAAGCGAACCATCGCCGCGCTGGGAGACATGTTGGAATTGGGGCCGGAGGCGGAACGGCTGCATCGGGAGCTCGGAGCAGCGCTTGTTCAGGAGGGCATCGCCAAGTTGGTCGCCTGCGGAGCCTTGGGGCATCATATCGCGGCCGGGGCCATCGCGGCGGGTATGCCGGCCTCCGACGTCATCGAAGTGCAGGATTCGGTAGCAGCCGGCGCCGTCGTCAAGTCCTTGCTCACGCAGGGAGACCTGCTGCTCGTGAAGGCGTCCCGCGGGATGCGGATGGAACACGTGCTTGAAGTGCTGGCGGGGGCGAGGCGGCTGGCTCGCTCCGCATCTTAGGCGGAGGCCCTTGGCTCGCGGTCGATGCCGCTTCGCAGGAACGGATTCTTATGCTGTATCACTGGTTGTATCCGCTCCACACGGAGTTCTCCTTCCTGAATGTCTTTCGGTATCTGAGCTTTCGCATCATCTATGCGGCGATCACGGCCTTTCTCATCGCCTTTGTGTTGACGCCCTGGCTGATCCGGAAGCTGCAGGAGATCAAGTTGGGGCAACAAGTGCGAGATGACGGACCCAAGACCCACCTGACGAAAAGTGGAACTCCCACGATGGGAGGCGTCCTGATCATTTTCGCGGTCGTGCTCTCCACGCTGCTTTGGGCGGACATCGCGAATGCGTACGTCTGGGTCGTGGTCCTTGTCACCGTCGGATTCGGGGCGATCGGCTTTGCGGACGACTACCGGAAGTTCGTCAAAGCGCGATCGAAGGGGCTCTCCGCGGCCGAGAAGTTTTCCGCGCAGATCCTGGTTGCGCTGGCCATCAGCGTCTTCCTGTACTTGCTCCCCGGCTACACGACCAAGTTGAGTGTCCCCTTCTTCAAGGCCTTCACGCCGGATTTGGGTTGGTTCTACATTGTCTTCGCTATTCTGGTGATCGTCGGCTCTTCCAACGCGGTGAATCTGACGGACGGTCTCGACGGGCTTGCCATCGGGCCGGTCATGGTCGCGTCCCTCGCGTATACGATCGTCGCGTATGTCACGGGTCACAAGATCATGTCCGAGTACCTGCTGATCCCACATATAGAGGGTGCGGGTGAGGTCGCGATCTTCACGGGCGCCATCTTGGGGTCGAGCTTGGGGTTTCTCTGGTTCAACACCTATCCGGCATCCGTGTTCATGGGGGACGTCGGCTCGTTGCCCTTGGGGGCGGCGCTGGGTACGGTCGCCGTCATCAGCAAGCACGAACTGTTGTTGCTCCTCGTCGGCGGAGTCTTCGTGATCGAAGCGGTTTCGGTGATCTTCCAGGTGCTGTCGTACAAGTCGCGCGGGAAACGGATCTTCCTCATGGCGCCGATTCACCATCACTTCGAGATGAAGGGATGGGCGGAGCCCAAGGTGGTCGTGCGGCTCTGGATCATCGCCATCCTGCTGGCTCTGTTGAGCCTGAGCACGTTGAAGCTGCGG
>CAZZPI010000391.1:2279-2929 GCA_964655865.1 uncultured Nitrospiraceae bacterium | reverse complement strand
CGGGTGGGGAACAAGGCCGAATCTTGCGAGAACAGCAGGCGAACTTGATCCGGATGCTCGACGCGGTACGAGAGGGGGGTCAGTTCACCGCCGCTATCCTCCATCGCTCTCTCGCCTTGCTCCACGCCGGCGTACAGGCATGGAGAGCCACCGACGCAACTCCGCTCTACGCCATGGACGGAACCGTCAGCCAATCCGGTCGCCCGCTTCTCGAGCGACAGGGATAAATCCATGGCCGGCATCTCCCAACTCTTAGACATCGGAACGAGCGCGCTCGCCACATTCCAGCGCGCCTTGACCGCGACCGGGCATAATTTGGCGAACGTCCATACGCCGGGCTTTTCGCGACAAGAGGCCGTTCTCAGTGAACGGCCCCCTGTCGACGGCAATCCCGGACAAGTGGGAACCGGTGTGCGCGTCAGCTCCATTCGACGCCCGATCGACAAATTTCTGGAAGACCAATTGCTGGCCTCCCACGAACAGCGGGGCCGGTTCGAGGCCGCGCAAACGGTCCTGTCCCAGATCCAATCGCTGTTCGGCGACGCCAGCGACTATGGGATCGGCACGGCACTGAACGAATTCTTCGCAGCCGTTCAGGATATCGCCACGAACCCGGCGGACGTCACCGCTCGGACGGTGCTGCTGTCTCG
>CAZZPI010000391.1:0-2269 GCA_964655865.1 uncultured Nitrospiraceae bacterium | reverse complement strand
GGACGTTGGCGGGCCGCTTCAACCAGGCATCGGCCGCCCTGATCGAACAACGACAGGCCGTCGATCGCCACATCACCCAGAGCATCGCCGAGATCAACGACCTCGCCTCTCAAATCGCCGCGCTCAACGCGCGCATTCGCGACGTGCAATTGTCCGGGCAAAACCCGAACGACCTGCTCGACGAACGGGGGCGGCTGGTCAATGCCCTTGGCGCGCTCATCGAGGTGACGCCGCTTCAAAACGACGACGGGCAACTGACGCTGTTCACGGGACGCGGCCAGCTACTCGTGGAACAGCAGCACTCCTACAAGCTGGTCGGCCTCGCCACGGCGGGCACCGGGGTGGTGGATGTCCGCTACGATCCGGGCGGGGGTTCGCTGATCAGTATCACGTCCCTCATCTCAGGCGGGCGACTTAAAGGTCTGATCGAAGTGCGTGACCAGACGATCGCGCCGCTGTTGACGTCCCTGGATACACTGGCGTCTGAAATCGTCACACGTGTGAACCTCCAGCACCGTGTCGGCTTTGGATTGGACGGCTCGACCGGCGTCGATTTCTTCTCACCGACAGGAACCGCGGCCAACACGATGGCCGTGGCGATCACGGACCCGCGCCGCGTCGCCGCCTCGTCCGCCGCCGCGGGCCTCCCGGGGAACAATGCGAACGCGCTCCTGCTCGGAGCATTGCAGGGCACGACGTTCGCCGCGCTGGGCACGCAGACGTTCTCCGGGTTTTACGGCTCTCTGGCGTCTAACCTGGGCGCCACGACCCAAACCGCGCAACGCGATGCGGCAGCCCAGGACATTCTGCACGGTCAATTGGAAGCCCATCGAGCCGCCGTGTCCGGCGTGTCGTCGGATGAGGAGCTGATCAATATCCTGAAGTACCAGCGGGGATTCGAAGCGGCTTCACGGCTGATCGTGACGGCCGACGAGCTCCTGCAAACCTTATTGGATATGAAACGGTGAGGGCGGTCGAGAGATCGGATACGGAGTAGACGATGAGAGTCGCCGACCAACAATTCTACGGGCTCCTGTTCAATGATATGCAACGGACACGCGCCCGCATTCTCGGCGCTCAAGAGCAGGTATCATCGGGGCTACGGGTCGGCAAGCCTTCCGACGATCCCAGCGCCTTCGGGGAGGTGGTCCGCCACAAAGCTTCCCTGTCGAAGACCCAGCAGGCAATCCGCAACATCCAGTTCTCCACCGCCAGGCTGGACGTCGCCGACAACGCCTTGAGTCAGGCCGCCAATCTTCTTGCTCGCGCGAAGGAACTGGCCGTCCAAGCCAGAAGCGATACGAATACGGCATCGGAGCGCGCGGCGATCGCGCAGGAGGTACGGCAAATTCACCGGCAACTCGTCGGCATCGCCAACACGGAAGTCAACGGCCACACCGTGTTTGCCGGCACCCGCACCGATGTGGCCCCGTTCGTGATCACGGCGGGCGACACCGTCGTGTATCAGGGCAACGGGGAAACGCAATCAGTCGAAGTGGAACCGGGGCAACTCGTCCAAGTGGCCATCCCGGGCGACCAAGTGTTCTCCGGTCCCGGCGTCAACGTGTTCGACGGATTGAGAGATCTCCTGGCGGCGCTCGAGACCAACAACGGATCCGGCATCGCCGCGGGAATTGCCAATGTGGATCGCGCGCTCACGCAGATCAGCGCCGCGCACGGACAGATCGGGGCGCTCGCGAGCCGACTTCAGTCCAGCCACGAAAGTTTGTTGGCAACGGTCGAAGGCACGCAGCGCATCCTCTCCGAGCAGGGCGATGCGGACCTCGCAAAAGCCGTGTCGGATCTCCAACGCCACCAGGTCGCCTTCGAGGCCACGAGCGACGCCCTAGGCCGCATTCTCAACCTGTCCCTGCTCCCATTCCTTCGGTAAACGCGTCCCCTCAAGTTTCTTCTGGGCGAACCGACAAGGCCTCAAGGGACGGTGTGAAGCCGGGAAGGTGATCATGCTGGTGTTGACCAGGCGCCGCGGTGAAGGCGTCGCCATCGGACCCGAGATTCGGGTGGTGATCCTGGACGCTAAAGGGGGACAGGTGCGCCTGGGAATCGAAGCTCCACCGTCGATTGAAGTCCATCGCGATGAGGTCTACGCAAGAATTCAAGACGAGAACCGCATCGCCGCAGGACCTCGTGTCGTTCCGGTGGAGGCATTTCACCGATTGGCTCGACGTCTCGCCGGACGAACCCACTAGGAACACCGTGAACATCCGCTCAACACGCTTCGGAGCACTCGACATCGCGGATCACATGG
>CAZZPI010000390.1:0-2937 GCA_964655865.1 uncultured Nitrospiraceae bacterium | reverse complement strand
TCATGGCAAACCTGGATATTTCGGAACGGCGGAAACCTCAGGACGGCAAAATCCGGTACAAGCTGAATAAGGACAGTGAAATCGAGTTGCGGGTCGCGACGCTCCCCACGGCGGGGTACAACGAAGACGTCGTGTTGCGACTGCTGACGGCAAAGCAGCCGATGCCGCTCGAAGCAATGGAGCTGGCACCGGTCACGCTGCAGACGGTCAAAGAACTGGCCAACCACCCCCACGGCATGATTCTCTGCGTGGGCCCCACCGGTTCAGGCAAAACCACACTGCTCCACGCGATTCTTCAATACTTGAATACGGACGAGCGGAAAATCTGGACGGCGGAGGATCCCGTCGAGATCACCCAGGAAGGATTGCGGCAGGTTCAGGTGCAACCTAAGATCGGATTCACCTTCGCCGTCGCATTGCGATCGTTTCTTCGGGCTGACCCGGACGTGATCATGATCGGCGAGATGCGCGACAAGGAAACCGCCGATGTGGCCATCGAGGCCTCCTTGACCGGCCACCTGGTGCTGAGCACGCTGCATACGAACAGCGCCGTGGAAACGATAGTGCGTCTGTTGGATATGGGGTGCGACTCGTTCAACTTCGCCGATTCGATCCTGGGGGTCGTTGCGTTACGCCTCTGCAAGCGGATTTGCCTGGAATGTCGAGAGACCTATCACCCAACCCGACAAGAGTATGACGAGCTGGTGCAAGTAGGTGGGCCTTCCTACTGGGTCCGGTTCGGCTTGGAATACAACAACCAATTTCAACTCTTCCGCGGGAGGGGGTGTGAGGCGTGCAACCACACCGGCTTCAAGGGTCGCGTCGCCCTCCACGAGCTCCTTCGCGGGACGGAAGAGATGAAGGGTATGATTCAGGCCCGCACGCGTACCGCCGAGCTGCTGAAGCTCGCGACGAGAGAGGGGATGACGACACTCGTACAGAACGGGGTAGAAAAGGTCTTACTCGGCGTGACTACCCTAAAACAGGTCCGCATGGTGGCAGTGAAATAAGGACTCGTTCGCTCTCGGGTTCGGGTGGGCGGAGGAAACGGAGCGAAACCTAGGCAGGTTCTTCAGGCAATGCGAGGGTTCTCAGAAACTTCGAGAGGCGGTCCGCCTGTTCGGGTCTGATCCGAATAAATTCGACGCCGAAACGTTCTCCCGTCGCCCACCGGACCGCGGCCAATTCCACATGAACCGGCTCTTCCCCTTCGATGACTTCGATCTGTAGCTGCGGGTACGTCCCCTGGATCACATGGGTGGACGAGGCCACCGCGCACCCGCCGGACGACAGATTGAGGACAGTCCCGCTGGCCTCCACTGACTCCGTCTTAAACACCACCGGCAACTGGATGGCAAAGCGAGGCGCCTTTCTCGGCGTCATCGGGGCGGATGAAGGTTGCATCGTGGTCTCCCTTCCCTCTTAGTCGCTGTTCCCTAGTCCGATTTCAACAGTAGCGAGGCTGTCCGAAACAGTCAAGAAACCGTTCTCATCGAGCACGTCGCGTCCGTGGTGCGATGACCGCGTGAGAGCCCCGGAGCCCGGCCCGGTGACGGCCCGGTGCTATAGTTTCAGCAGGCAAAGTATCCCGCCATGGCGATGGGTCTGTTGAACGATGGAACCCCTTCACCAGTCCCCCATTCCCGCTCCTTGGAATGCGCAGGAGCCTGCCTGGGTCTCTTGGTCTGATGACCAACTGCTGGACTTGCGGTTCTGCGACCTGAAGCTCGCCATCGAAGGCAGCAGCCTCGAAAGGTCCATCGCACAACTCTCCTCGGAGCTCGATAGCCGAGGCCTCAGGTTTCGCCCCCACTTTTGGCTCTCCGACGAATGGTTCACTCCGGACGGGGTCCCCGGAATCGCCGTGCCGTTCTATCTCGCCCATCCCCGCCTCGCGCGACTCGAGCAGAACCAGATGCTCGAAGTGGAGGGCGGCACGCACGAATGGTGTATGAAGATTCTCCGCCACGAAGCGGGTCATGCCATCGAAAACGCCCATCTGCTCCGCCGCCGCCGCCGTCGCCAACTTCTGTTTGGAAAATCCTCCGAGCCCTACCCTGAATACTACACCCCAAGGCCGTACAGCCGAAGCTTCGTGCGGTATCTCGACATTTGGTACGCGCAAAGCCACCCCGACGAAGATTTCGCCGAAACGTTCGCCGTGTGGCTCGACCCCGGTTCCCACTGGGAGGAGCGGTATCGCGGCTGGCCGGTCATGAAGAAGCTTCAGTATGTTGACCAGGTCATGAAGGACCTGATCGGCGTCAAGCCCGCGGTGATCTCCCATGAACGCGTGGATCCGCTCCATCGGCTCTATAAGACCCTCCGGGATCACTACGAGGAGAAACGAAGACACTACGGGTTGGATCGCCGACATTGTTTCGATGCCGACTTGCGGCGCCTCTTCTCTTCCCTTCCGGCCCATGCGCGGAACAAGTATGCCTCCACGTTTATCAGCCGACTGCGCAAAGACATCCGCCGAAAAGTCGCCGACTGGACGGGCGAGTACCAGTACACCATCGACCAGGTGCTCGAACAGATGATCGACCGGTGTCGGGAACTGAATCTCCGATTGGCCGGCTCTGAAGAGCAGGCCAGGCTCGACTTTGTCATCGTCGTCACGGCGCAGGTCATGAACTATCTCCACAGCGGAAGGCATCGCGTGGCGCTATGAAACGACTACGTGTGCTCGTCCTCATGCACCAGGATCTCGTCCCGCCTGATCAAGCCGAGGCGCATGTGGTCAACGGGGCGGAGTGGAAGACGGAATACGATGTGGTGACTACCTTGCGCAAGCTCGGTCATGAGGTGCGTCCGTTGGGGGTGAAGAGCGACTTGGGTGTCATCCGCGAGGCGGTGGAAGCGTGGCAGCCGCACATCGCATTCAATCTTCTGGAAGAGTTCGACGGCGTGGCAGTCTATGACCAGAATGTGGTG
>CAZZPI010000389.1:0-2939 GCA_964655865.1 uncultured Nitrospiraceae bacterium | reverse complement strand
TCACTGGCTGATTCGTGTCCCCTGTCCCATCTTGTGTTGGGCACCGAGGTGGTTCCCACTGCGGCCGTCGAGCGAGCGCTTTGTTCATCATATCGGGTCATGCTCGACACAGGAGGGCGCCCGAACCACCCCCTCCCGCACCCACCTTGGGGCTCCGGGAGCAAGGAATCACCCCCACTTCCCTACTTTTTGAAAATCATCCTCGGTGTCGTCAGGTATCCCATGCTGACCGCCACCAGTTCCCAGCCGGCGTTGCCGAATTCGTTCAACGTTCTCTGCATGGTTTCTGTGTCATGCAGCACGTCGACGATCTTGTACTGAAACCGCTTCGGCTCTTGGGCTTTGGCAGTGAACGGTGGCCATTGCGCGAGGATGACCGCCACTGAGAGGAACAAACTTAGTCCCGCCACAATCCAAGCAGCTTGAAGACGTGCGGTCTTCATATTTCACCTCGCTTCAATTCTAGGTTCAGTTTCGCAAAGCAACATGGTTGATCCCAAAGACGGTAACTTCCTCCCAGGATGTTCAAAACGGTTGTCCAGCGCGGCCGCAGCAAGTGAAGAGGCGAGGAGGTACACACCGCACTTCGTGCGATCCGTTCGCCCTTCGGATGGAGTTGGGGAACGGAGAAACGCCTTCAGGCATTATTACCTCCGAGGTTTCTTTTCTATCTTGAGCCTCTTCGCGCAAGACCCATTGCATGAAGGGAGCAATGGGTACCCCAACAAAGCTGGCGACCGTTTTCAACATCCTGCCTTAGTAAGGCATGTCGTCGTCGTCCAGCCCGAAGTGGTGGCCAATCTCATGCACGACCGTATCGCGGACCTCCTGGACCACTTCCTTCTTCGACAGGCACAGCCGCAGAATCGGTCCGCGGTAGATCGCAATCCGGGCCGGTAGCTCCCCGCCTGCTTGGAAAAACGATTCCTTGTCGAGGGACGTGCCCTGATAGAGCCCAAGCAGATCGTCCTCCTCACCCATCTCCAGCTCGTCGAGAACTTCCTGCGGCGGCTCCTCTTCCACCACCACTGCGACGTTGGTGAGTAGTTTGGCGTATTCTTCTGGCAGCCCTTCCAGTGCTTCCTCAACCAGGGCTTGGAATTCGTCCTTGGAGATTGACAGCGCTCGGCGTCGGGCCCGCATCGCCTTCCCACCTTCGTCGTTTCCCCTCATTCACCCTCTCCCCATCGGAAAGAGGATTTGCTTCACGGGTGTGCCGCCCGCCAGTTGTGGCCGACGCCCAGATCGACTTTCAGCGGCACGGACAACCCCACCTTCTTGCCCGTCGCTTCCATCTCATATTTCACCAGTCGCTTCGCTTTCTCCAAATCGTTCTCCGGCGCTTCGAAAATCAGTTCGTCGTGCACTTGGAGGATCATCTTGGTATTCGGCAGCTCGTCGCGCAGCCGGCGATGAACGTTGATCATCGCCACCTTGATGACATCGGCCGCAGACCCCTGGATCGGGCTGTTCACCGCCATACGCTCCCCGAGACCACGCTGGGTCGGATCGGAGCTTTGCAGTTCGGGGATCGGGCGGCGGCGTCCCAGGATGGTCGTCGTGCACCCCTTGGTCTTTCCGTCCGCGATGTTTCGGTCCATGAGCGATCGGACCGCGCTGAAGCGCTCAAAGAACGTGTCGATGTACTTCTTGGCTTCGGCCTGCGACACGCCGATGTTCTGCGAGAGGCCGTACGGGCTGATGCCATACACGATGCCGAACACAACGGTCTTTGCCGCGCGGCGCATCTCGCGAGTGATTTGATCGGCCGGCAACTTGAAGATCTCCATCGCCGTCGCCAAGTGGATGTCGTCGCCGAGCTCGAAGATCTTGATCAACCGCTCATCCTGCGACAGATGGGCGAGGATGCGCGGCTCGATTTGGCTATAGTCGGCACAGAGCAACAGATGCCCCTTCGGAGCCACGAAGGCCTCCCGAATCCGCAAGCCGTAGTCCCCTTTGACGGGGATATTCTGCAGGTTCGGATCGGCCGACGACAGGCGCCCGGTCGCCGCGACTGTCTGATTGAGTGATGTGTGGAGCCGCTGCGTCTCGGGATTGACGAGGGCGGGCAACGCATCGACGTAAGTGGATTTCAGCTTGCTCAGCGTCCGATAGTTGAGAATCTGCGCCGGCAGCTCGTGTTGCGTGGCGAGTTGCGTCAGCGTGTCTTCATCGGTGGAATAGCCGGTCTTCGTCTTGCGTACCGGCTTGAGACCCAACTTTTCGAAGAGCACGGTCGCCAGTTGCTTCGGCGAATTGATGTTGAACTCGCGGCCCGCGAGCCCCGCGATCGATTCCATCATGTGATCGAGTTCCCGTTCCAGCTCCTTGCTCAACAAACCGAGCGCCTCGACGTCCAGGAGAAACCCTGTGCGCTCGATCTCGGCCAGCACGGGCACGAGCGGCATCTCCACCTCCTCGAAGAGCCGCCAGCTCCCTTGCTCGCGGAGTCGCTCTGTGAGCACCGGCGCGAGCCGCGAGACGACGCCCGCAGCCTCCCCCACCTGCTGCACCAGACCGGCATCGACGTCGAACAATGTGGCGGGCTCGCTTCCCTGCTTCCCTTGGCCCGTCCCGAGCCCATAGCCCAGCACTTCCAGCGCGACCGTCTCCAAATCGTGAGTCCTGCGGTTGGGGTTCAAGAGGTAGTCGGCGATCATCGTATCGACGCAGGGACCGAGCACGTCGATCCCAAGGCGTCGAAACGCCAGCAAGAGCGGCTTGAGGTCGTGCGCCGCCTTGCCGATCATCGGGTCGCGTAAGAGGTGCACGAAGGCCTCTCGCAACGACGGCCCGTCCTTTTGGGTGAACACCGTCCGCCCGTCGGACACGCCGAATGCCAGCCCGTGCAGCTCGGCGCGAACCCCGGGCTCGTCGCCGAACAGGCCGCGAAGCGCCACCAGGCTCTGTTTCGGGAGGCTCTCGACAAAGCGTGC
>CAZZPI010000388.1:0-2939 GCA_964655865.1 uncultured Nitrospiraceae bacterium | reverse complement strand
TCAGATGGTTCTGAATCATGTCCCGGAGCGCCCCGACGTCCTGATAATAGGCACCGCGATGCCCCACGCCGATTTCTTCCGCCACCGTGATTTGAACGTTGTCGACCTTGTCGCGATTCCACAGTGACTCGAAAATCGGGTTGGCAAATCGGAACGCCAGCAGGTTCTGGACCGTTTCCTTTCCCAGGTAGTGGTCGATGCGGAAGATCTGGGACTCGTTGAAATACCGATGGAGTTCGGTATTGAGCTTTCGGGCCGAGTGGAAGTCGTATCCGAACGGCTTTTCGATGACGAGCCGCGCCCACCCGCGACACTTGCATAACCCTGATTCTCCCAACGCTTCGATGGCGCCGGGAACGGACGTTGGAGGCAAAGCCAAATAGAACACGCGGTTGCCGGGAAGGCGATGCGCCTTTTCGAGCTCGGTGATGTACCTCGCGAGCGCCTGATAGTCCTGCACACTCCCCTGATTGATGGTTCGATAGAAGACATGTGCGTCGCACCACTCCTGAAGTTCTTTGCCCCATCCGTTACCGACCAACGACAGGGCCTCCCGCGCCGATGCGCGGAACGCCTCGACGTCAACGTCGGGCAGAGCAGCGCCCACGATGAGGGTTTCTTCCGGACACAACCCCTGCGTACGCAAATGGGCCAGCGCAGGGAGCAGCTTCCGGCGTGTGAGGTCACCGGTCGCGCCCAGGATGACGAAAACATGAGGTGCAACCTCGTGGCTCTGCATGGGCAACATCTCCTCGGCTCACTATACCAAAATCTACAAACGAGAATTATGGTTCCAAGTTTCCGGACAATCCAAAGATATTCTCTTTTCCCGGTCCAAGCCAACCTTCCGCTCGCCTCCTGCCCAGTTTCCACGCCCCACTTGCTATACGCAAGCCCTATAGTACATTGACGATATGAATCTCGCTACGCCGCCTTCACTTTCGCTCGCAGATTTTGATATCACCCCCGAGCGCGGGTTTCTTCCGGCCGAGGACCCGCTAGAACATCTACGCGGCGAGCCGACGTTGGATCTCCTCAGCAAGGAGCTTCCGTAGCTGCTCGCGGCCAGGCAGGTCCGCCGCTTCGTCGCCGGGTGCAAGGAGCTGATGCGCTCCGTGGCCGAGGATTGGCGAGTGGAGAAAAGAATCGGGATCTGACTCGAATGTTCGACTTCACGTCGGAATGGCGAGCGTTCCCTTGATCCGAATCGGTTCCCATCGAGAAGGAAATTCGAGTCTCGCCCCAACTGTTCATCCAATTCTTCCCATTGAGCAGTTCAATCATAAGAACGCGAAGGTCCTTCGTCTCATTCATGTCGGTTCGGCGCGCCGAAGAAGCATCCAACGAATAGCCGAGAGCGAATTGCTCTGATCTGCGGGCCGTGGCTATTCGCTCTTCGCAGACTCTTGCATGTTTACCGAGCGACCACCGCCGGCTATAATTCGCCACCGTGAAGCCGCTTCTCTTGACCGGACAAGACCTGACCTTTCCATCGTTTTACGAAGTCGTGTGGGACCGCCGCCCCGTCCGTCTCTCTCCCGCAGCCAAGGCCCGAATGGAGGCATCATACCGGGTCATTCAGCGCTTAGCGACCGGACCAGATCCTGTCTACGGTGTCACGACCGGATTCGGGAAATTGGCTGATCAACGCATTTCCCCGTCCGACATCCGTCAACTTCAAGTGAACCTGGTGCGAAGCCACGCAGCGGGCGTCGATGAGCCACTCACACGCGAGCAGACTCGCGCCATCCTGTTGCTGCGCACGAACGTGCTCGCGCGCGGGCACAGCGGCGTCCGCCCGCTCATCGTGGAGTCTCTCCTCAATTTGCTCAACCGGGACGTGCTGCCGGTGATCCCCTGTCGTGGCTCGGTCGGAGCCAGTGGCGATCTTGCCCCACTGGCCCATCTGGCTCTGGTCCTCATTGGAGAAGGCGAAGCCATCGCTGATGGACGCCGCCAATCGGGACGTGCGGCGCTTGCACGCGCCGGTTTGCGACCACTCACGTTGGAGGCCAAAGAGGGGCTCTCGCTGCTCAATGGCACGCAGGCCATGCTGGCATTGGGGCTCTTGGCCGTACGCCGATGCGAGCGGTTGGTTGATGGGGCGGACGTCGCCGGCGCGCTCTCGCTCGATGCCTTGAAAGGCACCCCTGTCGCGTTTGATCCCCGCATTCACAGATTGCGTCCCCACCGTGGCCAGCGCATCGTCGCGGCGAATTTGCGACGCCTCGTGTCCGGAAGTGAGATCCGCGAGTCGCATTTGCACTGCCCTCGGGTGCAGGACGCGTACAGCCTTCGGTGCATGCCGCAGGTGCACGGGGCGATCCGCGACGCGCTCGACTATGTCCGCAGGACCCTCGGCATTGAAATGAACAGCGTGACCGACAACCCCATCGTTTTCTCCGATCACAAGGAGGTGGTACCCGGTGGAAATTTTCATGGACAGCCGCTCGGGCTGGTGCTTGACTATCTCGCGATTGCCATGACCGAACTCGCCAGCATCTCCGAACGTCGCATCGAACGGTTGATTAACCCCGAGTACGGTGATCTCCCTCCCTTCCTCAGTCCGCACCCCGGATTGAACTCCGGGTTCATGTTGGCCCAGGTCACCGCGGCCGCCCTCGCCTCGGAGAACAAGGTCCTCTCCCATCCCGCCTCGGTGGATTCCATTCCCACGTCCGGCAATCAAGAGGACCATGTCAGTATGGGAATGGGGGCAGCCCTCAAGCTGAAGCAGATACTGGCCAATACGGAACGCATCCTGGCCATCGAGCTCTTGTGCGCCGCGCAAGGCGTACACTTCCATCGCCCCTTGCAACCGGGGCTTGGCAATCGGCAGACTACCAAGTTGATCCGTCAGCGAGTACCTCCTCTCACCACGGATCGAGTCCTTGCGCAGGACATCGAACGCATTCGCGAGTTGGTGGCCAGCGGTGCCA
>CAZZPI010000387.1:0-2947 GCA_964655865.1 uncultured Nitrospiraceae bacterium | reverse complement strand
AAAGCCGGGTATCCGGCGAGTTAAGAGGCGAGACGTACCGGGGACGCGTTGCTCTGGGACCCATTGCTCCTCGATCGTGCAATGGGTGCTCGGCAACGGGTGAAAGGTACATTGAGCCTCCGAGGGGCGCGAGAACGCAGCCGGCGGACTTTTTCAACGCCCTGCTAGTAGTCAGTACCACTGTTTTCACAAGGAGGGGGAACGATGTCCAACGAGAGCCGTCAAGCCGTCAAAATTGCCGCGATGATCGCAGGGGGAGCGGTCGTGGGAGCCGGGCTGGGGTTGTTGTTCGCTCCGCAGTCAGGAGCGGAAACCAGGCGGGATATCGCACGATACGCAAAGCGCGCGCAGATCCGGGCTGCCCGCGTCACTCGCTCCATTAGGGACGGTGCCACAGAGGTGTTCGAGCGCGGCAAGATGCTCGTCCACAAGAACGAGAAGCCCGTGGCAGTCGAGGTCGCCTAGTAACTCGAGTATCGCTCGCCTTCCACCGATCCCGCAAAGAGCCTGTCGCCATCTTCCACGGGACAGGCTCTTTGCCTAGCCTACGTCTGGCTTGCCTTGACCCCCTTCCGACCGCCTGCTAGAGTCCACACCGCCTAAAGCAAGTTAAACTCCAGCTTGATTGAGGATTACTCCTCAGCCTTGCTTGCTCGACCTAAGCCTGAGTTTCAGCTTCTCCTCATGCCGGAGTGGCGGAATTGGCAGACGCCAGGGACTTAAAATCCCTTGGGCTCACAAGGCCCGTGCCGGTTCGAGCCCGGCCTCCGGCACCAAAACTCAAGAGCTGGTAGGTCTTCCTCTTATCTCCTTTTATCGCCTCTACCCGTGCTTTGCCTGTACTCCTCCGGGCGTGTAACTCAGGCTTCCGCAACCTCCAGCCAGGGTACGCGCCCGAAATGTTTTCGATCGTAGGTGATGATTCTGTCTAACCCGCGCTCTCTCAAGTAGAAGGCGTGAAACGCATCCACGAAATCAATGTTCTGCTGAACATACAGATCCAGAGCCATGAGAATCAGCGAGGACTCCTCACATTTAAGATTCGGGGTGTTGAGAATCTTTTCGACCTTTGACGCAATGTCCGACTTCTGCAGCTTGTAAAAGGATTCCAAGGTCCACACAATCTCGGCGACCACTAGGAGACTGGTCACCAGCTTGACCTTTCCCTCTACCGCCTTGCGAAAGAGTCCTTCTGCACGCTTCGCCTTAGCCGGGTCATCGTTTGTCAGAAATCGAAGGAAGACATTTGTGTCAACATACAGACTAGCCATGCTGGGCCACTCTCTTGGCCACGGCTTTCTTCACTGTTTCACGAACCCGGTTGAACTCTTCCGGGCGAGTGGAGGGACGAACAGATCCTTTCAGGTCGAGGATGCTTCCCTTCAATGTCTTCAGGAGCACTTCTTCTCCACGCATCACGAAAACAACCTTCTCGCCTTCTCTCATCCCCAATTGATCACGAATCTCTTTGGGGATGGTTACCTGACCTTTCCGTGTAATCGTAGACTCGAGCATGTCATACCTCATGGCTTGTAGTACTACAAAACTATACTAGTACTACTGATGATGACTGTCAATTCAGCCAATTACCTGTTCCGTCCCGGTCTTGTTGGGCTGTTTCCGCGCTTTGGTCATCAGCATTGCTATCCTTCTAACTCCTTCCGCAAGATCAGACTCCGACACGATTGCATATGCATAGCGGCGTTGGACAATCTCGGTCTTGTGGGCGGTCAATTTCATCGCTGCTAAGCGCAACACGCCGGCGCGCTCGAGGTTGAGGACGGCGGTGCGTCTAAAGTCATAGGGGATCGTGCCCTGGATCCGCCGCCGCGCATGCCAGCTTCCAGGCCATCCGAAATCCTTGAGAAGTCACCCACTCCGATCGAACACCAGGGAATAAATCACCGCTTCTCAGCCTGGAGCTCATTCGCGAGTCTGCGCTCTTCCTTCAGAACCTCCACAAGCTCCGGAAGCATGGCGAAGGGAAACAGATGGCCTTCCTCGTTTTTCGTCGTTCCCGGCTCAAACCGCACGGTTCCCGCCGTAAGATCCACCTGACGCCATTGCATTGGTAGAACCTCGCCCCGGTAACGCCATCCTGTGTGATAGGCAACGATGACGACAGGCCGGATCTCCTGAGGCAGGTGTTTAAGCACGGACCGGAACTGTTCCTCTTCGAAAAAGCCTGTCCATATATTGCTCATTCGGATGCTTGGGGATCAGTAAGGTGCGTTTGATACTCTCTCCTCTCACTAACAGGCTGCGGAAAAACTCATTTTGACCTCTGTAGCCGTCGCAGATATCGAGGGTTGAGACGACGCTGAACAGCCATGCAGGATGCGCAAAAAGGCCTTCCAGCAAGGCCGCAGCGAGTGAAGAGGCGAGGAGGTACACACCGCACTTCGTGCGATCCGTTCGCCGTTCAGAGTAGGTCTTGACGAACGGAGAAACACCTTTACGCGTGCCAGCTCTAAGGCTTCTTCTCAATGGTGAGCCTCTGAATGACGCGAGAACGCCGCTGGCGGGCTTTTTCAACATCCTGCTTGGCCTATTCGTTCGGACGAGTGGCAAGGAGCCGGGCGACTTTTCCCACAAAGAGCCCAAGACCAATGAGCAGCAGAGTCGCGGTTATCCAAAGAATGACGACAGTCGGTGTCGCTTTCAGGCCGAACACACCCGTTGAGATTCCCCATCCCATCATTCCGACCGTGCCGAGGTTCAGTGCCGCCAGTTGAATCCATTTTCCCTGCTCGATCAGCGCGGTGAGCGTATCCAAATACGGCCGACGCTTCTTCTGGTTCTTGACGCGGTTCAACGTAAGGATCAGCGGCAGCAGGTGGCTGAGCGCACCCATGATCGTCTGCAGGATGAATCCCACCACGGCCATGTGACTGTAACCCATCAAGTGGGCCGTGCCGATCGAATACTCCGGCGGATCCATTCGGCC
>CAZZPI010000386.1:0-2957 GCA_964655865.1 uncultured Nitrospiraceae bacterium | reverse complement strand
AGGCGATGGGGAAGCCGAAAAAGAAGACTATGAAGACGGCCGTCAGGCTCCCGATGCTCGGCATCACGATGGGCGATCCCGCCGGCATCGGCCCGGAGGTTGTTGCCAAGGCTTTGGCGCGACCGGGGCTTCATCGTCTGTGCCGTCCCATCGTCATCGGATCGTTGCCTGTGATGGAAGAGATCGTCAAGGCGCTGCGGCTCCGCTTGAAGGTGGTGGGAGTGAAAGGTCACGAAGGTCCGGCTTCACGACCTGGAACGATCGCCGTGCTCGATCCGTTGGAGAAACCTCTGGGTCGCTTTGCCGTGGGGACCGTGGCGCACGAGACGGGAGCAGCCTCTGTCGCCTTTATCAAGAAAGGTGTGGAGCTGGCGGAGTTGGGCTGTATCGACGGCATCGTGACCGCGCCCATCAACAAGGAAGCGATCAATCTTGCCGGCTGCCACTATCCCGGCCACACGGAGCTGCTCGCGGATCTGACCCAGAGCCGTGAAGTAGGCATGATGATCGTCGGCGGACCGCTCAAGGTCATGTTCACGACGACGCACGTGGCCATCAAAGACCTGGCCGCTGTACTGACCCCTGATCGTATCGGTAAAGCCATCCGCCTGGCCCATCTTGGGTTGACGAGTTACTTCGGCATCAGGAAGCCTAGGATCGGCGTCGCCGCCCTGAACCCTCACGCCGGCGAACACGGCTTGTTCGGCGATGAAGAGGGGGCGAAGATCCTGCCCGCGGTGCATGCCGTACGGGCCCTTGGGATTGATGCGAGCGACCCGCTCCCGGCGGACACGTTGTTTGGGAAGGCGGCCCGGGGGGCCTTTGACGGCATCGTCGCCATGTATCATGATCAGGGCCTCATCCCGCTCAAACTCGTCGCCTTTGGGACCTGTGTCAACCTCACGGTGGGGTTGCCGATCATTCGTACCTCCGTGGACCATGGGACCGCCTTCGACATTGCCGGCAAGGGGATCGCCGATCCCGGGAGCCTGCTGGAGGCCGTGCGCTTGGCCGCCCGACTGGCCCGGTCCCGAGGACACGCCGAGGGGACAGCGGCAGCGCAGTCAGCAAGAAGGGGAAGGTGATGGCAGCTCAGCCGAAGACACCGCTTGAGGTCATCGAGGGACAACTACGGGAGCTCGACGCAATCCTCAAGCAGGCGACCCAAGACCTCAACACCGTCGCGGGGAGGGAGCGTGTGGCCAAATGGAAGGCGAAGACCGTCCCGCTGCTGGCCCAGCACGTCGGCCAGCGAGAGGCCCAGGAGTTCGCGGGTAAGCATCCGGGCCCCTCCTTTACCAACGACCTGATCGAGGAATTGACCGATGAAGCGGAGTTCTATCGGACCTTGCTCGTCGGCCTTGCGAAAAAACTCCAACTGTCCGCCGGCGCTCCTACCAAGTCGTCGTAACGGATCCTTATGCCGCCTCGTGTGCCGCCCGCGCTGAAACGCCTGGGCCAGCATTTCCTGATCGACCAGAACATCGTCCGAAAGATCGTGGCGCTGGCGGATCTCAAGCCGTCCGAGACGGTTCTGGAAATCGGACCGGGGCGCGGCATCCTCACACGGTCGCTCTGCGCCACGGCGAAACAAGTCATAGCGATCGAGATCGACCCTCAGTTGGTCGCCCTGCTCAAAGGACAGATGCCGCAACGATCCGGGCCCTGGTCGCGGGCCGTCGCCTGATGACTATGCCAACCTCGATCTTCGGCTGGGTGATGCGATGGAGTTTCCCTTCGAGTCTCTGCCAAGGGGCACCGTGGTTGTGGCGAACCTTCCATACAACGTCTCGACGCCGCTGTTGTTTCGTCTCCTCGACGCCCACCAGGTGATCGACCGCATGGTGGTGATGCTCCAGACTGAAGTTGCGGCGAGGCTCGGCGCGCGCCCGACCACGCCGGACTACGGCATCCTCTCGGAGCTGGCCCAGTATCATGCGGAGGTTCGGCTGGCCTTCAAAGTGTCGCCCAGTTGCTTTCGTCCTCGACCGGAGGTGGGGTCGACCGTCGTCTCCCTCGAATTCCGCGGGCTGCAATCGCTCGGTCCCGAGGAAGAGCAGCGCTTCCGATGCGTGGTCCGCGCCGCGTTCGCTCATCGCCGCAAGACTCTTGTGAATTCGCTGCGTGACGAAGGCTATTCGTCCGATACTGTAGGCGAGGCGTTGGCATCGATCCGGGTCGCTTCGACTCGTCGCGCCGAAACCTTGAGCGTGGATGAGTTCGTCGCGCTCGCGCGAACGCTCCGCTGACGCCGATTCTGAATTATGAATTAGGAATTCTGAATTGGTTGGTGTTTAATCCATAATTCAGAGTTCTCAATTCAGAATTCACAATTGCCGCCTCCGGCGCGCTGCCTCTTGCCTCCCACTCCCTAAGCTGTTACCATCCGCGCCATGGGTGTATCCACCACGGCAAAACGCTGTGACGCCCGCACCCCCTCCCGTACGACTTCACACTTGAAAAGAGAAGTGATCGGTGTGGTGCTGATCACCATCAGTCTGCTCACGTTGCTGAGCCTGGTCTCTTTTGCTCCCGGTGATGCCAAGCTGCTGACCTCCTCGGCCCAAACCAACGGACAACCCAGGAACATGATCGGCTCGGCCGGAGCGCTCTGGGCCTCCGTTTGTTTTTCCCTCGTGGGAGGGGCCGCTTACCTGTTCCCGTTCCTGCTGGCGTTGATGGGCATGCGTTGCTTCACCGACAGCCCCGTTACGGTCAGGCTGAAGAATGGCCTCAGCTCCCTGGCGGCGGTCAGCTTCTTGAGCGGTCTGTTCCATCTCGAGTTGACCGCGGTGCCGACGATCGCCAGCGGCTTCGTCAATCGAGGGATGGCCGGCGGCGTCGTCGGTCAGGTCCTGGCCGACGGCCTCCGGGGATTCTTTGCAACCACCGGTGCGCATATTCTCATCCTGTCGGGGCTGATCATCTCTCTCCTGTTGACCATGCCGATCTCTCTC
>CAZZPI010000385.1:0-2970 GCA_964655865.1 uncultured Nitrospiraceae bacterium | reverse complement strand
GCATGTCGTCCGGCTACTGCCACGCCGGCAAGAGGTCGCCGTTGGTGTCCCGCCAGTGCGGCGCCCACGCCAGCGCGACGAGCCGCACGGCGATGTTGGACTTGGTGGGTTTCAGGGAGAAGGTTTCAAGTTTTTCCGCGAGAGGATCAGCGGCGGAGACTTTCTCGGTTTCGGCTTTGAACTCCGCCTCCAGATCGGCCAGCTGCCCTTGCAGCGCCGCCACGTTCTCCTGCGCGAACCCGACATCCTTCTGCGCTTGGATCGCCCGGCCGGCGCCGCGAGCGGCAGTCGTCGCTTTGCCGATGGTCGATGCGCTGATCGTCTTCCGACCGAGGAACGCTCCCAGCAAGGTGGCCCCGACCGAGATAGCCGCCTGGACCTGGCTCTGCCGGGCTTGTTCCGCCTCGCGCTCCACCGCCTGCTCTGCTCGGCGAATGCGATCCTGCAGAGCCGCGATCTTCGGCGCATACTTCTGCCGCAATTTCTCCGACTGTCTGTCGCGCTCCTCGTGATGGAGTTGTTGCAATCTGACGCGAAAGTCGCGCTCGGATTCTCCGGGCTTCGATGTTTCTCCAAGGCTTGGGCTTTTGAAGAGATCGAGCGTCCTGGTCCTGAAGAGCCACCCGGCGAAATCCTTGCTCCATGCCTCATAACTCTTGGCCTTGCCGGCCGGCGCCGGGAGCGGGAGGAAACCCGCACCCTCGGCCGGCGCCTTCTCCAAGTCCGCGAGTGCGAGATCAACTTCCGACGCCTGATCCCAGTTCGCGCTGACCGGTCCCTCTGTCACCGGCGCCAACACCACCGTATCCTGCACGGTGTCGATTCCCCTTTTGCCGTCGGTAAATCGGATGTTAGCGGCTCCGACGATCATGGGTTGATAGATCAGTGTACCGCCGGCGGGTTGGAGGCCGCGCAACGGAAGAAAGTATAGCGGGATGTCGGGCGGAAGAACGGGACGTGAAGAGGCGGGCGCCGGGCCGGAGGTAATAGGCGACAGGGAAGGTTGTTGCGTCTTCGGTTCCTGCTTTTCGCCCATCGCATCCCGCCTCTCAGCTTTCGCTTGGTCCATCAGCGTCTTGATCTGCGTTCTCGTCAGAGGGCCGCGCAGATAGGACAGGCACCAGCGCGTTTCGAACGCGACCGGTTCGTCTTCGTGGACGTTGTTCATCAGGAAGATCCGGTTGCCGAGCCCGGCGAGAAGCTGCTCCATCCGATTCTTGTCGAACTTTTTGCCCGAGCCGGCTGATGCGCCCTCCAATCCTTCCAGCACGCGGGCCTTGTCTCGCTCCGTCTGGAGTCGACCGATGAACCAGGTGCCTGTATTGGCCAATCCCTTGTAGTCCAGGTCGACCGGGTTTTGCGTCGCTAGGACGACGCCGACGCCGAAGGCCCGCGCTTGCTTGAGGAGCGTGAGCAGGGGTTGCTTCGACGGGGGATTCGCCACCGGCGGAAAGTAGCCGAAGATTTCATCCATGTAGAGGATGGCGCGCAAGCTGGTCGTCCCCGACTGTCCGCGCATCCAGCCCAGGGTCTGGCTTAGGAGCAGCGTGACGAAGAACATGCGTTCGGCGTCATTCAAGTGTGCGATCGAAAAGATCGCCACGCGCGGCTTGCCTGTCGGGGTAAAGAGCAATTGCCCGACGTCGAGCGCTTCGCCTTCCAGCCAAGAGGCGAACCCGGGAGCAGCGAGCAAATTGTTCAGTTGCATCGCCAACGAGAACCGATCTTTCGATGGATAGAAGGAGTCGATATCGAGAACGCCCACTTTCTTGATCGGCGGCGTTTGAATCTGTTGGATGAGCGCCGCGAGATCGAGGTCCTGCTGATGCTTCCAGGCATGCTCGAAAATCGTGGAGAGGAGGATGTGCTCGCGGCTCTTGATCGGATCGGCCTGGATGCCGACGAGGCCGAGCAAGCTCGTGACGGTGGTGCCGATGCGTTCGCGCAACAACTCCGCATCATCGAGGATGTCCTCCGACGGGGCCGCGAACGACTTTAAGATCGAGACCGGAATCCCCGCGTTGCTCCCCGGCGTGTAAATCGCGATGTCCGCCGCGTCCCGCAGCCGCTCGATGCGCCGGCCATCCTGCCCCCACTTCGCCAAGCCGTTCTTCCAGAGGTCGGCTTGCTGTGCCGCGTACTCTGCTGCCGACAATCCTTTCTTCCGCGCATCGTCTTCGTTGATCCAAGGCGCGAAGTCCTCCCCGCGGAGTTGGGGAAAGGTCAGCAGCAGATTCCCCAGATCTCCTTTGGGATCGATCGCGATGGCTGGAATGCCGTCGATCGCCGCTTCTTCGAGGAGCGCAAGGCACAGGCCGGTCTTGCCGCTGCCGGTCATGCCGACGCAGACCGCGTGGGTCACGAGGTCCTTGGAATCATAGAGTAGCCAGCCGGGCTTGGCTTGTTTTGCTGCCAGGTCGTAGGGTCGTCCCAGGTAGAACACTCCGAGTCGTTCAAAGTGTTGGGCCTGGTCCTCCGGGCCGGCCTGAGGTGTCGCCTCGCGTTTCCGCGCCGTCTCGCTCTTCTTTGCCTTCGCCATGTCGCCCTCCGATGGAGTTCACTCGCCCGCCTGCTTCCAACGAGGGAAGCATTCTAGAATTCGCCGGCCACGCCTGCAAGCCGAAGAAGAAGCTCCGTGTCAGACGGATTGCCATACGGCCGCAGGGTGGGCGCCCCAGCTCAGTCCGGCCACCCTGAGATGTCAGCCCACGGTGTCGGCGGCCGAGAACCCCGGAAACTCTTCGAGGGAAACTTGATGGACTATCTAGAAGAGAGCCGACGTGGGGATGGACTCTGGTCCCGACGCCCATCCCCGTGCAGAATCTAGGCTTAGAAACCGAGGAACCACAGCAGGAGAATGACGCTCATCGCCAAGCTGAATAACCACTTGATGGCCTCTTCCCCCAACCATCGCATGGCATCCCTCTAGCCCGCATTATTCACGAAGGGTTCGTGACGAAACCGCTGACA
>CAZZPI010000384.1:0-2975 GCA_964655865.1 uncultured Nitrospiraceae bacterium | reverse complement strand
CCGGCTTGTTGTCCCACCCCTCCCCGCACGACGGATCGGCCCTGATCGCCGACCCAATTCATCAATACGTATCCTTCACAGCCCCTTACGCCACGCCCGATGCGACCGAACGCACGGAGAAGGACCTGATCGACTCACCCTGGGTCCAGCGGTTGCGCTATATCTACCAACTGCAGAGCGCCCGGTGGGTATATCCATCGGCGGAGCACAGCCGCTTCGTGCACTCGCTGGGCACCATGCACGTAGCCGGCCGATTTGCGCGACACCTCTATCCCTACCTCAAGAAGGTCGTCAAAGACGCGCCCTCGGCGCATTTCGTGGAGGAATTTCTACGCGTCACCGCGCTCGTGCATGACATCGGGCATGGCCCCTTCTGCCATTTCTTCGACGAGAACTACCTCAAGGCCCTCGGCCTCACGCACGAGAAGCTGGGGCAGATCATCATCCGCGATCATTTGGGGCCCATCATCCGCAAGATCCGCCGGAGCCCCTCCGGCCCATTCGTCGCGGGGGAGGAGCTCAACCCGGACTTGATCGCGCACGTGATCCTGAAAGAGAAGGGAAAGGATAACTCGCGGGTGCCGCGCTGGCTCAACTATCTGCAGCCGGTCATCTCCGGCAGTTACACGGCCGACAATCTCGACTATGTGCTTCGCGATTCCTATATGTGCGGCGTGGCTGTCGGGCCCGTCGATCTGACACGGTTGATTCACTACACCATCGTGACCGACAAGGGCTTCACGATTCATAAGACAGGCCTGCCGGCTCTCCAGATGTTCCTGAACACCCGAATGTACCTCTATTCGAACGTCTACTTTCACCGGACCACGCGGGCCATCGACATCCATCTGCGGGATATCTTCGGCGATACCATGCGGTTGCTGTTTCCGCGGGACCCCCGCAAGCGCATGGTCGATTATCTGGAATTGACCGACTGGTCCTTGCTGGAAGAAGTTCGATCGTGGAGAAAAGCGAGCACGTCCTCACACCGACGCCTGGCCGAAGAATGGGCCCGTATTCTGGGTCGGAACGTGAAATGGAAGATGGCGTACAGCACCGTCCTCAAGGAGAAAGGGCAGGAACGCGGGATGGACTTTCCGAACCACGAGCAGTTCCAGAGACAGATTCAGAAGGAATTGCCGACTCACCTGCAAAAGCTCCCCTTCCGCGTCGACATGGCCTTGCTGGACCCGCGGCCCGACCCGAAAGACACCCGTGGCATTCCGCTGTATGTCTACGATCCGGGAACGCGCGCCATCTCCACCGAGCCGCTCGAAGAATTTCTCGACTTGCTCCCCACACGCCTCGTCCAGTTCCGCCTCTTCGCCCTGTCGCATGACACCGATCGGGAGCTCTCCCGTGCCGCCGCGACCGTGCTGAACAAAACCGCCTCCAGCATCGAGTCAAATTTCTAGGGCGGCTACCACCTCTTGGCATAGGAGCGCCGGCCTGAAGAGCCGGCAGGCAACAACGGCAGGCATGAACGGCCGACCGATGAGGCTATCCCGCCCCGTCCTCTTGTGCGCGCTGACAGCGAGCTTCTGCTACAATCGTCCCCACCCGAAGTTGAGATCGGTTCGAACGACCCATCGATTAAAGGAGGCGAATTCATGACCAGAAACCGGATGGCGGCCACCACTCATCAGATTAACGCAGCACGTGAAAGAACCCTGTGTGCGAGCCGGTTCTCCTACCGGGGTGTTGCGGTAGCCATGGCTCTATGCGTCATAACCGGCTGCGCCACCACCGGCGACCTCGAGAAGCTGAAGACGGAGCTGCAGGGTTCCGTCACGGCCTCAAAGCAAGAGGTTGACCGAAAGCTGACGCCGATCGCTCAATCGGTCGAAGCCTTGAAGGGAGAAACGAAGGCCGGCTTGGAAGACACCAAAAAGCAGATAGAAGAGCGGGAACGGCTCCTGGCGCAGGACCTCAAGGCGCAGCAGGAAGCCTTGAAGAAAATCGACACGCTGGTCGGCGCCACCCAGGCGGGTCTGGCCGAGCTCAACGGAAAGATCGAAGCCCTCGCCAAAGACAACGCGGAGCTGCGCGCCGCCATGAGATCGTCGACCCGCTCGGTGCGCGATCTCCTCAAAGTGCAAGAGACTACTTACCAAGAGGCGCTTCGGTCGATCCGCGAGCTGTTGAACGACCTGGGCCCGCCCGACGAGAAGCCCAAGTGAAGAGCGGGTTGCTGATCAGTGCCGCAGGTAGTCGATGATGCTTGACTCCATTGCGCGCAAGTCGTGAGTGCCGAGGTATGCTCAGTCCAGGAGACAGATTCAGGAGGAATTGCCACCTCGCGTGTAATTACTCCCAATCCGCCTGGACACGGCCTTGGATGATCCGCATCCGTATCGCTCAGATGCTCGCGACATTCCACTCTATTCCTGGTATCCGGGTATCAGGGAACGCGCGCCACCTCCACCGAGCCCCTCGAAGAGTTTCTCGACCTCCTCCCCAACCATCTCGTCCGGTTCCGCCTCTTCGCCGTGTGGCACGAGGCCGACCGAGGACTCTCCCGCACCGCCGCAACGGTACTGAACAAGACTGCCTCCAGCATCGCGTCGAATTTCTGAATCGCGTCGATTAAACGCGTTGTCCCAGCTATGTGATCTTGCTGAGACTATGTATAGACTGGCGCGTATGAAGATTCCTGGCTTGCTTCGGAATCACGCCACCCTGCCACTGTGGGCGCAGCGCCTTCATCGCGACCGACACAGCTCTATCCCTGTAGGTACAACGTGGCCTGCGAGCCCAGAAGAAGGCTTACGGCAAAGCGTCGAGTTGGCGGATCTTGGACATCGCCAGTGGCTTGCATCCTTTCGCCAAGATCATCCGAATATACCGCTCCATGAGGTAGAACAACGCGCTTATGATGCGCTCACGGCATGCAATAGACTCCGAAATCGTCTCACGTTTCGCTCTGCGTAAACGGTCTGCCTCCAGTGGTTGCTCCTTCTAGCCACCCGTTTGAA
>CAZZPI010000383.1:0-2996 GCA_964655865.1 uncultured Nitrospiraceae bacterium | reverse complement strand
CGTGTAGTCACCTGGCACGCCAACAAAGGGAAGCAGGAGGATTCTCGTGATTGTCAAACGCGAGGGATCCCTGAACTGTTGTAGGCCGAGTGCCATTTCCTCGTGACCACCGGCCGGCTGGGGCCGATAGGTTCCCAGCAGCCGATCCCACCAGGGTAGATTGAACCCGAAGTTCGTATTGGTCTCGCGAGGCAGGATCGAATGGTGAACACGATGCATATCTGGAGTGACCACAAGCCAACGCAGAGCGACTTCCGCTGACGCCGGTATGCGGACGTTGCTGTGGTTGAACATGGAGGTGGCATTGAGCAGAACCTCGAAGGTCAGTACGGCCTGGGGCGAGGGACCCAGGACCGCAATCGCGGCGAGCTTGATGATCATCGAGAGGATCACTTCAACCGGGTGGAACCTGAGCCCGGTGCTGACATCGCAATCCAAGTCTGCGTGATGCATCATGTGGAAGCGCCAGAATAGCGGCACGGCATGGAACATCACGTGCTGCAGGTAGAGCGCGAAATCCAGCGCGATGACCCCCAGAATCGTCTCGATCCAACTCGGCCAGGGCAGATGATTCAGGATGCCCCAATTCTGCTCAGTGGCCAGCATTGCCGCACCGACCGCGCCCGCAGCAAAGAGCAGGCGGATGAGAACGGCGTCTATCACCACGACCGAAAGATTGGCGATCCAGCGTCTCACCTTGGAAGTGGTCAGGGGGCGTCGCGGGGCCAGCATCTCCCAGGACGCCATCAGGCCCAGCACCGTGATAAAGCCTGATAAGCGGATAAGAACTTCCAGCGCCATTCCGATAGCTCGCCTTCTCTCTTGCTCTGCCCCGCGCCACAGGGAAGGGCAGGCGGCAATAAAATACAGGAACCCAGATCGTTGGTATAATGCGGTCGCTGACGATCAACTACTCGGGTGCTCATGATAACGTCTGCCGTGAACACAAGATACTGGCACAAACTGGACGACGGACGCATCCAATGCGACCTCTGTCCGCGCTTCTGCAAACTCCATGAAGGACAGCAGGGATTCTGCTTCGTGCGGGCGCGACGGAACGATCGATTTGTGCTTACCACCTATGGGCGATCCAGCGGATTCTGCGTCGATCCGATCGAGAAAAAGCCGCTCAACCATTTCCTTCCCGGGACGTCGGTGCTGTCCTTCGGAACCGCGGGCTGCAACCTTGCGTGCAAGTTCTGCCAGAACTGGGACATGAGCAAGTCCCGCGAAATGGATACGCTGGCCGATGCGGCGTCGCCGCAGCTCATCGCACGGACGGCGGCCGAGCTCGGGTGTCGGAGCGTCGCTTACACCTACAACGATCCGGTCATCTTTCATGAGTATGCGATCGACGTCGCTCAGGCCTGCCGCGAACGAGGGATCAAATCCGTGGCCGTCACAGCGGGTTACGTCTGCGAGAAGCCGCGTGCCGAGTTTTACCGGCATATGGACGCGGCCAATGTCGACCTGAAAGGCTTTACCGAGCGGTTCTATCGTGAAGTCACAGGATCGCATCTGCAGCCTGTCTTGGACACCCTGATGTATCTCAAGCACCAGACCAACGTCTGGCTGGAAATCACGACGCTCCTGATTCCCGGCGAGAACGATTCAGAAAAGGAATTGGAGGAGCTGACCCAGTGGGTCTTTGAACGCTTGGGCCCGGATGTGCCGATTCACTTCACGGCGTTCCATCCTGACTGGAGGATGTTGGACAAGCCCCGCACCCCGGCGTCCACGCTCACCATGGCCCGTCTGATAGCGATGAAAAACGGTCTCCGCTATGCCTATACAGGCAATATCCATGACGAAGAGGGGAGTTCCAGCTATTGCCATCAGTGCCAGGCCAAGCTCATCGGGCGAGACTGGTATGAGCTAGGCGAGTGGAATCTTACCCCTGAGGGTCTCTGCCGGCTCTGCGGCGCTCCCTGCGCCGGAATCTTCGAGGCCCGGCCGGGGAAGTGGGGCTCGCGCCGCCTGCCGATCCTCCTGAAAAGCTCATAATAGGCCGGTTCTTATTTTCCTAGCGACCATCCCCTCGAGCTTCAACGCTATCCGGCCGAACTCCCTGAGAGAAACTTCTTAAAAAGTAGACGCCTGCTCTGTGGGTGGTACAGTTGCATCAGAGAGGCATGTCATGCCCATCCGTCTAGCTCTAATGGTCGCAATTCTCGCCTCGTGCATGACGACCGAAGCGGCACTCGCGCTGGAATTCGTTGCTGATCAGGTGACCAAGAAGGATGGCCACGCCCAAAGGACGGGGATCTATTACAAGGATGACATGTGGCGGCTGGAGCACAACAGCAATGGGCCGGTCAGTATCACGATCGTCCGAAAGGACAGACAGGTGATGTGGCTTCTGATGGCCCGGATGAAACATTTCAAAACCCTCGCCTATGATCCCAGGCAAGCGCTTCGAATCACCGAGCGATTGGACGGTGAACTGTCCCGAGAAGAAATCGGATCGGAAGTGTTGGATGGGCATCCGACGACCCTGTACGAAGTCACGACTCGCGAGGGCGAGGAGCAAGTCGCCTACTATCAATGGGTCGCCACGGACATCCATTTCCCGTTGCGCCTGGTGCGCAAGGACGGAAGTTGGACGGTTGAATATCGGAACCTCAAGTTGCGCACGCTTCCCGACGAGCTCTTTCAGATTCCACTCACCTATCTCCCGCTCGAACGGTGGGAGCAGGCTGGGGATGGTCCGATCGGTGTCAGCTCGCCGGGGATAGAGCAGTAAGCCACCCCACCGCACCCGGACTCCACCACAATTCGACGATCACCTTCGCAGTAGATCGTGATCAGAAGATAACCTCGCAGCCTGGACGATCAAACTCTCTCCGTCTCTGAGAGAGAAGTGACCCCCCAAGGGAGAATTCTCCTTACCACCTCCCTAATGATTCCTGCGGGTCAGCAGCCATACCGCAGGCTTGGCGGTGTGGCGTTTCACCTCTTCGCCACACTGGCGAGAGTGGAAAAAGGCCTCTCATTTG
>CAZZPI010000382.1:1148-3000 GCA_964655865.1 uncultured Nitrospiraceae bacterium | reverse complement strand
AAGGGAATGGCAGGAATGATGACCGAACAGGGCTATTTAAGACACGTCGTCAGCACAGCTGAATCCCACCGTGGGTCCCCAATAGGTCATCTCATCCCAACTCCGATAGCTGACATGCGATTCGAGAGGCCGTTCGCTCAAGGGACCGCCCCGCAAGACACGGAAGGACCCTCGCACCGGACCCTGCGGATCACGCGACGGGGAGACCTGGTAGAAATCTTCTCCATACCAATCCTTCACCCATTCCGCGACGCTGCCGACCATGTCGTACACTCCATAGGGCGACACGATGGCGGACTGGCTGCCCACCGCTTCGGTCCCATTGCTCACCGTCTTGATTTCTCCGCTCTTCAGGCGAGCCTTGATCAACTCATCGCTGTTTCCCCAGGGGTAGCGGCGGCCATCCGTGCCACGCGCGGCTTTTTCCCATTCGGCCTCCGTCGGCAAGCGTTTCCCCTTCCACTGGCAATAGCCCCTGGACTGCCCCCACGTGACGTTCGTCACAGGGTGTTGGGCCCGGTCCGCGTCGTCGAAGCCCTGTTGATCCTTAGGGGGCAGGCAACCGCCCGCTTCGACACACTTGCGATACTGCGCATTGGTGACTTGGTGTCGGTCGATCCAGAATGCGCTCACAAACACGCGGTGAACCGGACGTGCATCGGGCATGAGATCCTCCGCTCCCATGAGGAACTCTCCCGCCGGGATCAATGCCATCCCTCCCTCCGACACCGTCGCGCCGCGTTGAGCCAGTTGCTCCAATGCTTCCCGTTGCGCCGCTTTCAACTGCTCGTTCACCTTTTCCACGGATGCGTCATCCTTGGGAGCCGCCCCATTGGTCTTTCCCGGTCCTTGGGGAGCGCGAGCGGTCTGGGGAGGCTGTGGCTCGCCTTTTGGCTGGGGGATCGAGGGAGAACCAGCAGAGGAAGGCGCCGCTGCGGGCTCAGTCGCCCTGAGGGTTTCGATCCGCACGGAGGTGCGAACCAATTCCTGGGCCAGCCCGCCGTTGGCCTCGCTCTTGGTGGCTTTCCGCCCCTTGCCGAGGGCCGTGAAGTCGAAGTCGGGAATATTGGCCAGCAACGGAGTCGCATAGCTGATGGGGACGGCAAAGGCCATCCCCTCAGGCACGATCCCGGAGGGATGGCTGAATTTCGTCGTGAGAATGCCCACCAGTTCTCCCCGCCGATTAAAGACCGGGCCGCCGCTGTTGCCGGGATTGATCGCGGCATCCACCTGGAAAACCCGCTGCACACCCTTCGTCCGCACGGCCGCGATTCGACCACGCGTGACCGAGACCTCCCGAAGCCCGAATTGATATCCGACGGCGATTACTTCTTGATCCAATCGTACGGAGCCGGCATAGCCCAGTGCTGCTTCCGAGAGCCCGACGGTCTCCACCTTGAGCAAGGCCAGGTCGTGCTCCGCGTCGGTGCTTACGATGACGGCAGGAGCGCGAAACTCCCCTGGTGTCACGACGACGATGCGCCGTGCACTGGCGACAACGTGGTGAGCCGTCAAGATATACCCGTCGCTATGGACGATGACGCCGGTGCCGGCGGGCCGTTCAACGGGGGGAGCGGGTCGGTCCGCCGCCGAGACTCCGACGGCGCTGACAAAAAGAACCCCGACGATGACGATTATGCGCCGCATCGGTCACTTGCCCTGCAGCGGAATGACGACACTGATGGCCCCCGCATTTTGGCCCAACTTGAGACCTTCACGCGGGTAGCCGGTCTTGTCGAGCTCTCCCTTGGGATCACCGTGGCAATCCAGGCATTGGCGCGTCGAGTACAGCGGGAACATCAGCCGCAGCGCTCTGCTCTGCGTCGTCACCTCGCTGATCACCTTTTCCCGA
>CAZZPI010000382.1:0-1138 GCA_964655865.1 uncultured Nitrospiraceae bacterium | reverse complement strand
CATCTGGCACGCTGGCAGCACCGAGAAGAATTTGACCGAAGGCTGGATCGGCAAAAGCCTCAAGCGCAACGCGTTCCGTTGCGTCTGGCGCATTGGCTGGATTTCTGACCGCCAGCGCGGTTTGTTTCAATCGGACTCCCGTTTTCGCCGTGAAGCGCGCCGCAACTCGTTTGCCGTAGACCGCCGGAATAAAGCCCTTGAATCCGACCCCGGGGCGGTTGATCTCAGGCTGGGCTTCGGCCACCACTTGCTTGCTGATCTCGACGAGCTCCTTGAGCAAGGACTTGGCCGAGCCGGAGAGTCGGGCGCCGTCCAGATCCTGGAAATCGATGCCAGATCGGCTCCTGAAGACGTCGCGAAGCTGCTGCTCAAAAACCTTGGGCGTGAACCCTTTCTCAGCTCGCCCCTGGCTGTCGATGAGAGATTGATTTTCGTTGATCACCGAACGGCCGGAGTCCAGGAGGATCGCCAGCAGCCGAGCCCCGGTTTCAAGCTCGATGATTGTGGCAAGGGGAGGCCCGGGTGACTGCGGACCTGTCTCGGCGGCCCATACGTTGCCGCCTCCTGTGGACGTGCCCACTGAGAGGAGCAGCAACCCGATCAGCCACTCGACGGGACGGCAAGACATGGCTACCTTCCTCCCCGTGCATGCGGAGACGAGATCCTCGGCTGTTGACCAGGACCCTTACAAGGAAGGCCCCTCGCGCTATTGCGAGGATCGTACGTTCGCTTCGGTCCACTGTCAAGATCGACTGAGCCGAATGGGGAGGTGCGGGTGAGCGGTTCCAGAACGGACTTATTGTCGATCGAGTTCGGGATCGGGGACGGTGATCCCATACTCTCTCAGCGGAGTCAACACAACCAAGACGTTGAAGAATTCCCGTGCGGTACTCTCGGTCAGACCGAAACTGCGTTGTCTGACCATCTGAAACAGCGTGTTGAGTTCAGACTGGACCGTCCGGTCGTCGTTTCGAATCAACGCCCGGCGGACCTCCTGCATTTTCCGAAGGTACGGGCCGATATCTTCTCCGGTACGCTCCGCTTGATGGATGCTCAGCAGTCGGATGATCTCGTCGGACCACCAGGTATCCAATGAGAGGGCGGGAGTGGCGGCGAGGAGCCGCAGCAGCGTGGTCTT
>CAZZPI010000381.1:0-3004 GCA_964655865.1 uncultured Nitrospiraceae bacterium | reverse complement strand
ATCTCTTCGCGCCGGCCGCAGCCTGGCTCACCCTCGGGCACCAGGCCGGCTCCTACGGCGAGATCATCCGGGATTTTGTCCGGGTTCCCCTGCCGGTCGCACAGGCGAATAAGTCGTCGATCGTCGGACAGATCATGCAGATCGATCGCTTCGGCAATCTCATCTCCAATATCACCGCTCAGCAAATCCGTGACTTCAAGAAGGGAAGGCAGCGCAGCTCAGTATCCGTCCGCATCGCCGGCGTGACCATCGACGGGTTGGCGAGCAGCTACAACGAGGGGACCCACGACAAACCCCACGCTCTCATCAACAGCAATGGTCAGCTTGAAATCTTCATCAAGGAAGGCAACGCCGCGGAGTCGCTGAGAGCGGGACGAGGAGAACGGGTGGAGATTTCGTAGATGTTCGGTTCCAGATTCATAGTAAATAGACGGCTGGATACTTTGCGTTCCAAGCCTCAGACGGATATTTATTCAGACTGCCCGAGACACATTCATCGTAACTACCGTTGCTTCTGTAGAGGCAGCTCTGCTTTTCTACTGGAGCAGCTGTAAGGTGGACTTCCCAAGCCACGCCGTCGCCGCACCGACATCCACACTCATTCCCATAAACCAGCCTTGTCGATACTTTTCCCTCGTTGCAGGACCAACGGTGGTTGCCTGCTGCTCTTCGAAATTGTTCGTCAGCACCGTAAGCTTGGACCAGTGCAACCCGCCGATCAGATCAAGTCCCTGAAAGGTTTCTACGCTGAGCCCGGCGTAGAGATTCTTGAGGGGATTATCCGCGACATTGAACCCGATAACTGGATTGATCCGCCTGGGGTCCAGCAATGGCAGAGCTTGCAAGATGTCTCGTTTTTCCCAGTAGATCTTCAAGAGAACAGGAACATCCACGGCGGAATTGCTCGCGGAGCTGGCTGTTACGACTTGTTGGCCTGGTACAGAAGCATTGGGTTGGGCTGTATAGGACTTACGTTTCCGATCGAGCGTGCTGTAAGCGGGCCCTGCCATGATGCGGAAACGATAGAGTGGGCGTACATCGGTCCCGTCATCTAGCCTTACGATCTGTTCTTTTCCGTCGGCACTGGGTGTCTTGATCTTGTAGTCGATATGAAACCCACCCTTGTCTCTTGTTTGCAAGTCGCACAGATATGGATAATAGGTCTTTCCGTCAAATTGAACCGCCGGTGGGGGCTCGCCATATTTCATCGGAACGGTTCTGGCGTCCGGGGGAGGTGTAAAAGGCTTGACCGCCTTCTCGCACAAGACCTTTTGTGTAGCTTGCTCAAACAACACGAGAATGCGAGCCTGGTCGTCCTCAGTAATCACAGGTCTTTCTTCATGACGAGCTTGAGGGTGTTTACATTTGTTCTGATCTCGTGTCTTGCCAAATTGCTGAAGGACACATTCTGCCTTCTCCGCATCGGTGACCTCCTTTTCCTTTAACTTCCTCTCAAATACTACATGTCCCTCATACAGGAACTCCGGCGCCGTAGCGCTTTGAGACTTGTATACCAACCACTTGTCTTCAACGGCGCAACCTGTGAGATTACCCAGCCAGACAGACAAAAAGCCCGTCAAACAAAGATTCACTCTCCGATTCCTCAGTGCCGTAGACATCGAGGACCTCCTTTCCGACAAACACCACATGCGTCTGTCGCAGCCATCTCTGCCCTGTAACGTACTAGGTTCTGACAGGCGTGTCAGGTCGAATTTTCTTTCTTCTATTAAGCCCTGACGGCATAACAATTGGGCCACCATCGACAACACGAATGGCATCACGCAGAATGGAAACCATGCGACTCAGTTCGGCCAGTGTCGTGCTCAGCGGCGGCATGAGCACGATCACGTTCCCGAGCGGCCGGATCCATAAGCCTCGCCGGCGCGCTTCGAGCGCGACGCGATGGCCGATCCGGGATTCGAGCTGGTAGGGCTCGCGGGTGGTCTTGTCCTTCACCAATTCAATCCCCACCATGAAGCCCCGCTGGCGAATGTCCCCCACATGATCCAACTTCGCCAGCGGTTGTAGGAACCGCTTGAGCGCGGCGATCTTGGGGCGGAGCCGCTTGAGCGTCTGCTCCTGCCGAAAGACCTCCAGGTTGGCCAGCGCGACGGCGCAGCCGAGCGGATTGCCGGTATAGCTGTGCCCGTGGAAGAAGGTCTTGAAATCCTCGTACTTGCCGAGAAAAGCCCTGAAAATGTCTTCAGCGGTCAAGGTGGCGGCGAGCGGCATATAGCCTCCAGTGAGGCCTTTGCTGATTGCCATCAGATCCGGAGCGACTCCATCGTGCTGGCAGGCGAACATGGTCCCGGTTCGCCCGAATCCGGTCGCGACCTCGTCGGCGATGAGCAGCACCTCGTACTTCGTGCAGAGCTCGCGGATGTGTCGCAGATAGCCCGGTGGCGCCGTGATGATCCCGGCCGCCGCTTGCACCGCCGGTTCGAGGATGAAGCCGGCAAGCTCTCGATGACGTTCCTTCAGGATCCGCTCAATCGGTTCAATGCACGCCATCTCGCAGCAGGGATAGGACAACTTCAACGGGCAGCGGTAGCAATAGGGTGGCTCCGCCGTGATGGTGGGAAAAAGGAGCGGGGCAAACCGAGCGCGAAACAGCTCGATGTTACCCACGCTGACCGCGCCGATCGTGTCGCCATGATAAGCCAAGCCCAGCCGCAGGAAGCTCGATTTCGGTCCGACCTGAGGCCGTCGCTGTTGCCAGTATTGCACCGCCATCTTGAGCGCCACTTCGACCGCCGTCGAGCCGTCATCCGAGTAGAACACGCGCGTGAGCCCGCGCGGCGCGATGCGAACGAGTTCCCGTGCGAGGCGAATGGCCGCCGGATTCGAGAGTCCGAGGAGCGTGGTATGCGCCGCGTTTTCGAGTTGGTCACGGAGCGCGCGATCCAACTGCGGGTGGCGATGTCCATGCACATTGACCCAGAGTGACGAGACGCCGTCGAGATAGCGGCGCCCGTTCGTATCGTAGAGGTAGATGCCCTCAGCC
>CAZZPI010000380.1:1806-3009 GCA_964655865.1 uncultured Nitrospiraceae bacterium | reverse complement strand
GGTGATCCTTACCGATCTGGATGAGACCAGGCTCTGCAGTCAATCCGAGGAGTACAACCGCCGCGTGGGCCAAGAACAGGCCGCGCAGGTTGTGATGGACGTGACTCAGGAGCAGAGTGTTCAGAAAGGCTTCGAAAAGCCGATCACACTGTTCGGGGGGCTGGATATCGTGGTCTCGAATGCCGGCGTGGCCCAGTCGGCTCGCGTCGATCAACTCTCGCTCGAGGATTGGCACCGTCTCTTCGACGTGAATGCCACGGGTCATTTTCTCGTCTGCCGAGAGGCGATGAGAGTGTTTAAGCGTCAACAACTCGGCGGGACCATCGTAGTCATTGCCAGCAAGAACGTCTTTGCACCCGGCAAAGCCTTCGGGGCCTACTCCGCGTCAAAGGCCGCCCAAGTCCAACTGGCGAGGGTGCTCGCGCTTGAAGGGGCGGAGATCGGAGTACGAGTCAATATGGTCAGCCCGGACGGGATCTTCGGAGGCTCCGGCTTGTGGTCGCCGGAGCTGCGGCGACAACGAGCCGCCGTCTACGGCGTTCCGGTTGAGCGGCTCGAGGAATATTATGCTAGCCGGAATCTGCTCAAGACCAAGGTCGAAGCCCGCAATGTCGCGGAGGCCGTGCTGTTCCTGGCCTCGCCACGTTCGGCCAAAACAACGGGTACAGTCCTTCCTGTAGACGGTGGACTGCGGGAGGCGTTCCCCCGATAGAGCGAGGGGGACGTACAACTTCTTCAGCCTCGTACATGTTTCCGGCTGGGATTTGACCTAATATTTGGATAATTCAGCAGAAGGCCGTGTGTAAGGATGCCATCGAATAGCCCTTTGCTCTGCTCATCGATCAGCCCAAGAGGATACCAAGGCTATCGTGATGCGGATCGACTTATGTCTTGCCCGGTCTACTTTGATCAGGCTTAGATCTCGGGCTTTCAAGGCCACTGTAATGGGGGACGAGCGGATCGTTATGCAGCAGAGGATGGTCGGGGAGACACCATTGCGTCTCCGATCCGCCACGTATCTTGTTGACATCTCAATGTATTAGGTCTATAAGCACCGCAACCGTTCAAGTCACAGGTGACGAATGTAATGAAAGCGTCAGTGGCGGGACGGAGATTGGGTCACTCAGTTTTCGCGGGTCATATTCGAATCGGCTAGCCTAACGGGAGAACAAGTGGCGGAATTTCTCGTCTTGCCGAAAACAT
>CAZZPI010000380.1:0-1796 GCA_964655865.1 uncultured Nitrospiraceae bacterium | reverse complement strand
CTTTGCCGGTCCGGAAGTTGCTAGAGTCATGTTCTGGTCCGGTAGTTGCTATGCTCTGACTCGCCCGTTGCCGATTGATTCTTGAAAAATCACTCCATCGGGTGATGGTCCGCCGGATAACGTCGTCAGTAGAATAAGAGCCTCCGGTGAACACGTAGGCATGGGGACAGAGGAGAGCAAGGAGGTGTCCCCATGGCGCAAGAAGCGAAAACAGCGTCGATCGAGCCCCGGCCGACGGCGTGGCTCCCTGAGGTTTCCTGGCACGATATCAGAGAGCCAGGCGCCTACGTGGAAGTGGGTACAGGAGACCTGTATCGGTTTCCCAAAGAATCCCTGATGCAGGGCGCGTCACCCCTCGTGCGCAAAGAGAGCGCGGGTGCTTCGAGGCTCGTGAAGATCAGTGACAACCCGTATATCACGACTCTAGAAGCACGGATGATATGTGCGGAGCATAACGTCTCGCCGAATTTCTGACTCGGTTCACTGGAAACCACACAGACGAACGTCATGTCCCCGTGCTTACGTTTCGCCTGGAGAAATCTCACTGAACGAAAAATCGGTCCGCTGGTTCCCTTCATGTAGTCGATATCGAAAGAGGACAACCCAGGCAACAGCGCGGCCTTAAAGAGCCCCGGATCCACCGACTCGACTCCACGTTCAGCCTTACTTCCGAACGCGACAGAGATGAGCTGTCATCTACGCATCGGCAGTCGATGCTCTTCTACACCTCTCAATCCATCGCCTGAAAGGTTGCGGAAGGGCCACGAAGAGATCACGCCAGCCGGGCGCTCGAAGTCAAGCCGCTTGGGCTATGTGGGCTCAAGCCGTGCGGTTTCAATCACGCCCCCTCATGGGACATCGCCAGCTATGCAGACGGTGACCGCTGCTGTATCCTGATACGTTGTGGGCAAACAAGACTCGCCCAAGCCACACAACTCAAGTACCATATTCGGCATGAACGCGATGGCTATCCTTCCGCCGCTGTTGGGGTTGATGCTGCTCTGGCTCAGTCCGGCACGTGCGCAGGAGATACCGCCGCCGGATGATCCGGATGAGCTGACTGCAATCAGTCAGCTCATGGAGTTCACCACACCGACCAGGATTACCGGTCGTCTGCTGGCGTTCGATACCTACGACGACGCCATGTGGATCGAGTGGACCGAAGTCTTTTCCGGTGATCGATGGATGGTGATCCCGTTCGAGATGCGGTTCATTGTGTATCCGCGTGAGCCAGGCATGATGGAATACTTCCGACGTCTGACACCCGGAACTGTTCTCCGCTTCACGATTCAAACGGACGACAATGGCAAAAGGCGGGTTCTAGAAATGGAAGGGACTACTTAGGAGGCGTTTCGCGAGAATAGGGTCGAGGATCGGGAAGCCAGAGGCCTGGCCCTATATCCAAGTAGATTCTATGAATAGGGCCCCCTTTACGTTGGTCGACAGTCAAGGTACGACGGTCCGACTGTCAGGGGTGAGGCATCACCACCAACGAAAGGGGGCAAGGGATGTTGTACGTCGGCGTAGATGTCAGTGGCAAGAGTCTGATGGTCTATGCGGTCAATGAGCGGAAGCAGCGGGTGTATGAGGGAGCCCACCCGGCGTCCCGCGCCGGACTGCGGGCGTTGGTGCGGCAGGTGGGCAGCGGCCCCAAGCTGGTCGCCTTCGAGGCCGGCAATCAGCTGAAGTGGATGGCGGAGGCGTTGAAGACGATCGACGGTGTCCAGGTCCATGTGGTGCATCCGAATGAGGTGAAGTGGATCACGGAGAGTCGGGGCAAGACGGATCGGGTGGAT
>CAZZPI010000379.1:0-3012 GCA_964655865.1 uncultured Nitrospiraceae bacterium | reverse complement strand
GCATAATCCACGACGAGCGTAAACGGCTGCCCCTCACCGACCCGCTCGAATCGTCCCGGCACGTTCTTCACCCGCGCAATGCCGTCGCGAACCTGATCGACGGAGAGCCCCTCATGCAGCGCAACACCGACGGCCGCGAGGAGGTTATACACATTGTGCTCTCCGACCAGCGCGCTCTCGACCGGAAACCGTCCCACCGGTGTGATCGCCATGAACCTCGTACCGGCCAAGGATGTCTGCACACGCTCCGCCTTCACATCGGCCGCCTTCCGAACCGCATAGGTCCAGACCGGCACGCGACAAGCGGCCGTCACGTGGGCGGCTCGCGGGTCGTCGGCATTGACGATCGCCCGCTTGGGCGCGGGCTTTCGAGCCGATTCACCGAGACCGCTGAAGAGCCGAAGCTTCGAACGGAAGTAGTCGTCCATGTCTCGGTGAAAATCCAAGTGGTCTTGCGTGAGGTTTGTGAAAACAGCCACGTCGAACTCGCTCCCCGCCGTCCGGTCAAGCGCCAAGGCATGAGAGGACACCTCCATGACGACCGTGTCCAACCCGCCCGCCAGGGCCCGGCAGAAGAGACGCTGGAGCTCCAACGCCCCCGGCGTCGTGTGGGAGGCTGGGATCCGCTCCGCTCCGATCTGATACGCCACGGTCCCGATCAAGCCGACCTTCCGCCCCGCCGCCTCCAAGAGGGCCTTGCACACATACGTCGTGGTCGTCTTTCCATTGGTCCCCGTGACGCCGATCATGCGCAGCTTGCTTGTGGGATCTTGACAAAATCGGCTCCCGAGCACGCCCACTGCGATCCGCGAGTTGGCTACGCGCACGGCGGCCGCCGCTGTGGGACCCATCGAAGCCTCGGTCACGACCCCGACGGCGCCGGACCGGATGGCCTTCTCCACAAACGCGTGGCCGTCGACGCGCTCCCCCTTCACCGCAACGAAGAGACTCCCGGGCTTGACCGCTCGCGAGTCGTCCGTCACATCGAGCACTTCAACGTCGAAGTTGCCCCTCCTCTCCAGCACTTGCAGTTCGTTGCCTACTGCGTCGAGTAACTCCGCAAACGTGGGCATAAGTTCTACAGTCATAGTCCGGCGTCCGCCAAGGCGACCTTGACTGTTTCCACCGGAGCCACGCCCAGATGCGAGAGGACTTGCTCGCCCACCCGCTTGAACACCGGCGCCGCAACAACACCCCCCCACGCCTCACCCTCTGGCTCGTCAATGACGACGATCATGGCGATACGAGGCGACTCGGCGGGCACAAAGCCGACGAAGGAACCCACGAACTGGGTCGACGAATACGTCCCCGTCCTCGCGTCAATCTTCTGAGCTGTGCCGGTCTTCCCGGCGACGCGAAATCCGGGAATCGCCGCTCGGCTACCCGTCCCCTTGCTGACAACGCCCTCGAGAATGCCTCTCAGCGCCTTCGCAGTCCCGGGAGAGATGACGCGTCGCCGGACCGACGGCGTCGTTTCTGACACGAGGCTGCCCTTTGCGTCTCTGATTGCAGAGACGACGTACGGGTGCATGAGCAACCCCCCGTTCGCGATCGCCGAGATTGCCGTCACCATCTGGATCGACGTCACCCCGATTTCCTGTCCGATCGAGATCGACGCCACCGAGCGCCTCCCCCATTCCGTCGGCGGCTTGAGCAGCCCACCCATCTCTCCGGGCAGATCGATCTCCGTTTTCTGGCCGAAGCCGAAGGCTTGGAGGTAGCGATAAAGCCTCGCCTCCCCCAACGCCATGCCGACTTTCGCCGCGCCGATATTGCTGGAACGCTGGATGACTTGGGCAAACGTCATCCAGCCGGACTTGTCATGATCGTGTATCACGGTGTTCGCCACGGTCATCCTGCCATACTCACCAAACACCAGCGTGTCGGGCGTCATCACTCTTTCTTCAAGCGCCGCAGCCGCGAGGATCGTTTTCATCGTAGACCCCGGCTCATATGCATCCGTGAGGGCGCGATTGCGCCATCGGTCCGGAGTCAACGCTGCGACGACATTCGGGTCGAAACGCGGGGAAATCGCCAGGGCCAAGATCGCGCCGGTTGCGGGATTCATGATTATGATGGTCCCCGACTTAGCCCCTGAACTGACCATCGCTTGATCGAGTTCTTTCTCCGCAATATATTGGATCACCTCGTCGACGGTCAGCGTCAGGCCATGCCCCGGAGCCGGGCTTTGCTCGCGCAACCCTTTCGGAAACACCGCGCGTCCGAGGGCATCCCGCTGAAGTATCACGACCTGTTTCTCGCCGTGGAGGTAGGCCTCGTAGCGGCGTTCGAGCCCTTCCAACCCTTGCCCATCCAAGCCCACAAAGCCGAGTACGTGCGCGAGCATCGGCCCCTTGGGATAGAACCGCCGTCCCTCCATCACAACCCCGATCCCTTCAAGCGACAAGCGCTCGAGGATCCGGCCTCGATCTGGATCCAATTGTCGTGCCAGCCAGACGAAGCTGCGGTCTTGCTTGAGCTTGCGTTCCAGGTCCTCCGACTTAAGGTGGAGGATCGGCGAGAGGGACCTCGCCACTCGACCTGGATTCTCCAGCACCGTCGGAACGCCAAACACCGAGGGAACCTCGACACTGAGGGCCAACACTTTCCCGTTTCGATCATAGACGGTACCACGCGCTCCCTGGAAGGTCACCGTTTTCTGATGTTGGCGGTCGGCCTTGAGTGTCAGCTCCGCCGCCTGCAGCACTTGCATCTGAAACAAACGAAGCAGGATAAGCGCGAAGCCCATGACCAGCAAGACGATGAGCACGAATTGGCGACCTCGTGACTGGCGCTGCATCACTGGCGCTCCCTCACCATGACGTTCTGTGCGACCCGGACCTGCATCGGCTCCGGCTCCATGGGCGGAACCGCGGGCTGATACCGCTGGATGAGGACGACCTGTCCTTTTTGCGGGGGGATCATGCCCAGCTTTTCGGTCGCCACTTTTGCAATCCGTTCAGGTGCGGTGAGAGTCGAAAATTTCATCTTGAGTTCATCGTGGGTGCGTTG
>CAZZPI010000378.1:0-3015 GCA_964655865.1 uncultured Nitrospiraceae bacterium | reverse complement strand
ATCCGCCCCGAGCTCCATCGCGAGGGCGGCGTCCGACGCCGTGCCCACACCGGCATCCACGACGACCGGCACGTTGACGGACTCCATGAGAATCTTCAAATTGTAGGGGTTGCGAATCCCGAGTCCGGAACCGATCGGAGCCGCCAGCGGCATCACCGCCGGGCATCCGGCGTCGACCAGTCGCTTGGCCACGACCGGATCGTCGTTCGTATAAGGTAGGACCACGAAGCCTTCCTTGACCAGGATTTTGGCCGCCTCGATCAAGCCCGCCGTGTCGGGAAACAAGGTTCGTTCATCGCCGATCACCTCAAGCTTGACGAGATCGGACACACCTGCTGCTCTCGCCAGTCGCGCGTACCGGACGGCATCCTCGACGGTGTAACACCCTGCCGTGTTCGGGAGAATCGTATATTTCTTCGGATCGAGATACTCGAGCAAGTTTTCCCGGGACCGGTCCGTGATGTTCACCCGACGCACGGCCACAGTGACGACATCGGCCCCCGAAGCTTCGATGGCTTTCTGAGTCTCGACAAAGTTCTTATATTTGCCCGTACCGACCCAGAGGCGCGACCTGAATTCCCGGCCCGCGATGATGAGTTGATCGTCACTCATGGCATCCTCGCACGATTGTTTCATTGACCCATTGCACCATTGCCGATTGATCAAATCATTGAATCAATGATGCAATCGCCAACGAGGCAATTGCCTGTGCCGCCTCCGATGAAACTGATGATTTCCACACGGTCGCCGTGCTGCAGACGACAGGTCGGAAAGCGCTGAGGATCGACGATTTCCAAGTTCAACTCGACGGCCACTCGCTCCGATTTGATGTCCAACTCCCGCAACAAGTCTGCGACCGTCTGCCCCTCCGCTACGTGCCTTGCCTGCCCGTTCACCTGGATCTGGATCGGATGCGACATCCTGTGTCATCCTAGGTGAGGCAAAAACCGGTTGTCAACCGGCGGATTCAGCACCTATAGCCGGCAGGCGTATCGATGTTCGAGGTCAATAATCGTCTCGCGATCTTGTTTCAGGCTTACGCCGACCGGTTGGCCACGCAGCGGGCGAACCCTTATCGGGTGCGGGCCTATCGCCGCGCCGCCGACTCGGTCCGGGCGTTGGAAGAGGATATTCGGGATATGGCCCGTCGAGGCGAGCTCCAAACCATCGCCGGGATCGGGAAAGACCTATCCGAGAAGATTCAAGAGTTCCTGGCGACAGGCAGCTTCCGTGATTTTGACGCCCTCAATTCTCCGCTGCCGACCGAGGTGGCGGCGTGGGAGACGCTCCCTGGATTCTCGGCGTCGCTGGTCGGCTATCTTTACCATCACCTCGGGATCAGCACGTGGGAGGACCTCGAAGCTCTGGTCCGCTCTCACCTGCTGAGGACTGCGCCGGGCTTTACCGGATCAGAAGAAGAACTTCTGGCCGCCCTCCAGAGCCGCCGTACGGCGAAGATTTAAGATGGACGGAGCTCCTTGAAGATTTTCCAGGTCTTCAGGAGTTCCACGGCCTTCTGGAGCTGGACATCGTCCTCCGCCGCGGATTCTCCGCCAGTGTCGCCGAGCGCCGGCGGCATAGCTCCATTTTTCTTCGTCAACTCGTCGGCGGGTTTCGGGGGTTGTGGCGCTCCCTCTTTCGAAGCCGGTGGTTTGCCCGAAACCTTGGCCTCGGATTCCTTCTCAGTCGCCGCCTTGGCCACCACCGGCGGCTGGGGCTTGACGATGATGTCAGGGGTGATACCCGTCGATTGGATGGAACGTCCCTTCGGCGTGTAATACTTGGCCGTGGTGAGGCGGAGTCCCGATCCATCGCCTAGCGGCAGGATCGTCTGCACCGAGCCCTTGCCGAATGTGGTCATCCCGACGACGACGGCTCGTCCCCAGTCCTGCAGGGCTCCGGCGACGATCTCGGAGGCGCTCGCGGACCCCTCGTTGACCAGAACGATCATCGGATAGTCGTCAAGCTGTTCCTTGGTCTTCGAGAGCCACTCGTCCTTCTTCCCGTCGCGGCCCTTCGTATAGACGATCATTTTCCCGTTGCCCACGAACTGCTCCGAGACGTCCACCGCCGCGGTCAGCAAGCCGCCCGGATTGTTGCGAAGATCGAGGATGGTGGCTTGGAGCTTCTGTTCCTTGAATTGCTTCAACACGCGGCTGAGGTCCTTGCCGGTCGATTCCTGAAATTGTGTCAGCCGTACATAGCCGATCATATTGTCGATGACTTTGGACTTGACGCTTTCGATCTTGATGATGTCGCGGATCAGCGAGAAGACGAGCGGATCCGCAACCCCGTCGCGTTGGATGGTGAGACTGACCTTCGTGCCTCTGGGTCCGCGCATTTTCTGCACGGCGTCCATCAGCGTCAGGTCCTTCGTGGGTTCGTCATTCACCTTCGTGATGAAATCTCCGGCCTTGATCCCTGCCCGGTGTGCCGGCGTCCCTTCAATCGGCGCGATGACAGCGAGTCGGTTCTCTTTCACCCCGATTTGAATCCCGACTCCTCCGAATTCCCCCTTCGTTTCAACCTGCATCTCCTTGTACATCTCAGGGGTCATGTAGGCGGAATGGGGGTCGAGGGTCGACAACATGCCTCGGATCGCACCCTGGACCAACTCCTTCGGTTTGGTATCGTCCACATAATGTTTCTGAATTTGATTGAGGACGTCGGTGAATAGCTGAAGGTCGGGGTACACCTCGGAGGCATGCCCCGTCCGCTCCCAGCCCTTTCCGATCATGATGCCCGCAACGAGAGCGACCACGATCAAGGGGCCGAGATACCACAATCTGCGCCGTGGATGCTGTTCCATAGTTCTAATTTCCTTTCCTCGCCGGTAGGCGGCCGAAGCAGTAAGCCTACTCAAGCGCCAGCGAGAATCATGAGGTGCTCATCGATGCGCGAACTGACAAGAATCCTCTGACCCCCTCCCCAAGCGTCACCGTTTCGCCAGCCAGGTGAGTGGATCGACCGCTTCCGCCCCTTCGCGCAATTCAAAGTACAGGGTGTTCTCGCCGA
>CAZZPI010000377.1:1743-3031 GCA_964655865.1 uncultured Nitrospiraceae bacterium | reverse complement strand
CGTACGTTGAGCCTCTGAGCGATGCGAGAACGCCGCTGGCGGACTTTTTCCGCATGCTGCTAGGTGTCGCCGACGAAATCACGTACCCAGGCGCGACGCGGGATCGTTGGATCATGCATCCCGTGCGCCTTGTCCTGACGTGAGTCGCCGGTTTCTTCACATCCGTGTTGCCGCAGAGTAAAGCGTGCTTCACGACCTCCCGGCCATTCACTGCTGCGGTGATGCCCGTTAGTCCGGTCGTGTTCCTTGGTCACGTTGATGATGATGGTGGCAGTACCGCTCAGAACTGGGCTGCCGTTGTCCGTCGCCTGCACCGTCAATTCGAATTCCCGCGATCCGCCTTGCACGGCCACACGGTCCGCCAGAATGAGTCGTCCCGTCACCGGGTCGATCGCAAAAGTCCCGTGCTCGTTCCCACTGGTGATGCTGTAAGTCAGGACCGTGCCGGCATCGGGGTCGCTGGCTTGTACCGTCCCGACCGTAGTCCCGATCTCACTCCTTCGCGGTATGTTGAAGGTGGCCGGCGTTACGATGGGCGGTTCATTGATGTCGGTGAGAGTAATAGTGACCGCGGCGCTTCCGCTCAAGACCGGATCGCCGTCATCAGTTACCTGCGCTGTCACCACGAACTGCGGCGTGGTTTCAAAATCCAACAGCCTGGAGTCGGCGACCGTGATCACGCCCGTCATCGCATCGATCGCGAAGGATCTGTGCTCATTGCCCGCAGTGATGTGGTAGGTCAGCGTCGTGCCGGGATCGGGGTCGAACGCGTGCACCGTGCCCACCACCCTGCTGGCCACGCTGTTCTCCGGCAACGAGAACATGGCCGGCGTCATGACCGGAGCATCGTTGCGCACACGGAGAATCCCGTTCGCCAATTGCTCCACGTTCACGCGCGGAAACGTGAATCCGGTATTGGTCACGTTATCGTTCTCATTGTCGCCGTCGATGATGCTGTCGCCGGTCTGACGGACGAGCGTGGTGAATTCCTCCAGCGTGAGACGGCGCCCCAATTCGTGCTGTGCCACCTCCTGCGCCAGGCTCGCCACGCCTGAGAGATAGGCCGAGGCTTGGCTGGTGCCCTGCAAGGTACGTTGTCCGCCGACGCTGTTGGCGCCGGTAAGACGCGCGCCGGGGGCAAAGACGTCGAGGCTGTTGTCGTCCCGCTGCGAGAAGCTGACGATGCGATCCGGTCCGGTCGTAAAATCTTTGGCGCCGCTGCTGAATGCGAAGGGCCCGCCGAAATCAGCCGTCCGATCAAATTGCTCGCAACATTGCCGGTAATATA
>CAZZPI010000377.1:0-1733 GCA_964655865.1 uncultured Nitrospiraceae bacterium | reverse complement strand
CCGTCCAGACCGCGCCTACGGCCAGGACCGCCGGGTCTGCCGCGGGATAAGCCACGCCAAGGGTGCTGCCGTTGTCGAAGTAATGGTTGCCGGCGGCTGCGCTAACCAACACGCCGAGATCGGCCAGCGCTGCCAGCTCATCGCCCAGGCCGTACAGGGAAATCGCGTCGGGCCAAGTGCCCCCGTCGCCGACCGATAGGTTCACGACGCCGATGTCGAATGCGTCTCGGTTCGCCACGACCCACTGCAGCGCACGCTCAACGTCACCGAAGGTCCCGCCTCCTGTATCGTTGAAGACTTTCAGGACGATCAACTCCGTCGCCGGCGCCACGCCGGTGAAGGCCGCATCCTGCGAGCCTATGAGGCTGGCCACGTGGGAGCCGTGTCCATCGCGGTCGCTGGCATCGGCGTCGTTGTCGGCGAAGTCATACTGGAAGACGATGCGATCGGCGATGCCGTTGAGATCGATGTCCGGTCCGAAGAACGGATGGTCGAGATCGATGCCCGTGTCGATGATGACGGTCGAGAAGGCATCGCCGTCGATGCCCGCGAATGCGGGGCCGAGGCGGAAGTTGTCCAGACCCACGAGCATGGCGGCCTGCTGCGCGTCGGTGGCACTCACCAATAGTGCTGAGTTCTGAGTTATGAGTTCTGAGTTACTAGAGGGGCTAATGTCCGGAGACTCAGAACTCAGAACTGTGAACTCAGAACTGCTAGCAGCGGGTGAGGGGTCCCGGTCGTCCGGCAGGATAAGCGGCGCGGAGGAATACGTTAATGTCAGGCCGGGAAGGGACTCATACACGAATTGTAAATTATGAATGATGAATTCTGAATTGTCGGATGCCGGAACTGAAAGCTGAGAGCTGACGGTTGATGACTCTCCCGCTCCCGATTCACAACCGCTTGGCGCTTGAGCAACAACGATTGACGTATCAATCTCTGCTGCCTGCAGGTGCTCCGCCTCCACGATGGGAACAGTTTCGATGGAAGCGGCGCTAAGAAGGAGGCGTGGTTCGAGGGATTCGAGCAAGAAATGACGAGCCTGTCCTGAGTACATCGAAGGCAGCCGTCCCCCTCGGCCTTGCTCGGGGCAGGCTGAGCGTGTCGAAGGGACCTGTCCTGAGCTTGTCGAAGGATGCTGCCTGCGACTGGAGCGACGCTGTCGGTCCCTCAGGAAGGTTCGAAGGAAAGCAAGAAAGGACAGGGCACCGCTCGGAACCATGATGAAGTACTCCTGCCGGTCGTCCCCGCATCGATGCCGCTGCCGCCTTCAAGGAACGCACCACGCGCCGCGCGTTCGCAGAAGCGCGATCCTTGCAACCCGGCGTCCAGCACCGGTTCCGGAAGTCCTTGTGCCCCACGTGCCTCCGGGGCACTTCTCATAGCACAGGCGTCTTGCAGAAGCAACGGACCTTCACCTTCCATCTTCTTCCGTGGGACGACGGATCGTTCCAACATTCGCTCATTCAATGGGCCTTTTTCTACTCTTAGTGGGAGTGGAGCATACATCATCTACTTTCTCGTCCCGGTTGCTGATTCAGGCAGACCTGAGTGAGTCATCCGGACAGACAGGTTTACAGTGTGACTACCAGCTCATCCTCGTCCGTCGCCTCGACGGCACTGGGATTTGTCACGAAGTCCTTCACCCAGGATTGCTGGACGTAGGCCAACGCCACGGCCTCCTCTCCCTCCCCTCTCCCCTTGTATAGACCGGAGTCAAGGGTAACAGGTGT
>CAZZPI010000376.1:0-3047 GCA_964655865.1 uncultured Nitrospiraceae bacterium | reverse complement strand
TGTACAACCACGAGTCGCCGCGACGAGGCTATGAATTCGTGACCCGGAAAATCAGCTCGCATGCCGCACGCATCAAGCTTGGCCTGGCCAAGGAACTGCAACTGGGGAATCTGGAGGCCAAACGCGATTGGGGGCACGCCCGGGAGTATGTCCAGGCCATGTGGCTCATGCTGCAGCAGGAGGAGCCCCACGATTACGTGATCGCGACCGGGGAGCAGCACTCGGTGCGGGAATTTGCGCAAGTCGCCTTTGCGCACCTTGGGTTGGACTATCGCGACTACGTGAAAATCAATCCGCAATTCTTGCGGCCCGCCGACGTCGACACGTTGCTCGGAGACGCGTCGAAGGCGAAGAAAAAGCTGGGCTGGTCGCACAAAATCTCCTTCCAAGCCCTGGTCCATGAAATGGTTGACGAAGATGTGCGATGGCTGAAGGCTCCGGAGTAACGGTGTGGTTTAGGAAACCTTCCTGAGTGTTATCGTGCTTTAGCTCCCGTCCTGAGTGAGCGATCCAGAAACAAGCTCTCTTCCGCGTAGGGCGAGGTCGTCCTCGACTTCATGGTCTTTGCGGAAAAGCTGCTCTGGACTTTTGCTCCCGATTCATGTATTAAACTACAGATTTATCGAGCGAATTTCCCACATTCACGAGGTTGCGTCTCCCCGACAGTGCGAGAGGGTTCACTCCGAGTCGCTGCGGTTCGGCCTTCCGACAAGGTTGCCAAAGGTCGCCTCCCGTTATGAAGGCACTTATCACCGGCATCACAGGTCAGGACGGTTCCTATCTGGCGGAGTTTCTCCTTTCAAAGGGTTATGAAGTCTATGGGATTATCCGACGATCAAGTTCGTTCAACACCTCGAGAATCGATCCGATCTACCAAGATCCGCATGTTCCCAACCCAAACCTGCGACTGGTGTATGGCGATCTGAACGACGCCAGCTCCTTGAATAGGATTCTGCGGACGATCCGGCCTGACGAAATTTACAACCTCGGCGCCCAGAGTCACGTTCGGGTCAGCTTTGACATCCCGGAGTACACGGCGGAAGTGACGGGGGTGGGGACGGTCCGGCTGCTCGAGGCGATACGCGAATCGGGATTGACCCCGAAATTTTACCAGGCTTCGTCGAGCGAGATGTACGGCAAAGTACAGGAGATTCCTCAGCGGGAAACGACTCCCTTTTATCCACGGAGTCCCTATGCGGCTGCGAAAGTATATTCGTACTGGATCACGGTCAATTACCGAGAAGCCTACGACCTATTCGCCTGCAACGGCATCCTGTTCAACCACGAATCGCCTCGGCGGGGCGAGACCTTTGTGACGAGAAAAATCACCAAAGCCGCAGCGCGGATCAAGCTCGGCCTGCAGGAGGACCTGTATCTCGGCAACCTGGAGGCCAAGCGCGACTGGGGTTATGCGGGGGACTATGTCGAAGCGATGTGGCTGATGTTGCAGCAAGAACGGCCGGACGACTATGTCATCGCCACGGGAGAAACGCATTCTGTGCGAGAATGTTTGGACCTTGCGTTCGGACATTTGAATCTCGATTGGCGGAAGCATGTCAAGATCGATCCCCGCTACTTCCGCCCGACTGAAGTTGATCTCTTGATCGGAGACGCCTCCAAGGCGAAGAGGCAGCTCGGCTGGGAGCCCAAGGTGTCGTTCCAACAACTCATCACCATAATGGCTGAGGCAGACCTCAAGGAAGAGCGGCTCAAACTCGAGGGTTCGGCAAAGAGCGTAGGAGCCTGAGACGGCATGGAGAAGGACGCGCGGATTTATGTCGCCGGACACCGAGGAATGGTCGGGTCGGCTCTCGTCCGTGTGCTCAGGCGTGAGGGCTACGACAACCTGATCCTCAAGACCGGTAGGGAACTGGATCTTCGCGACGGCGGTCACGTCGCAAGGTTTTTTGACGACATCAGGCCCGATTACGTGTTTCTGGCCGCCGCCAAGGTCGGCGGCATCATAGCCAACAGCAGTTTCCCCGCCGATTTCATCTATGACAACCTGGCGATTCAGACGAACGTCATCCATCAGGCCTACCTCCACGGAGTCAAGAAGCTCTTGTTTCTCGGCTCGTCGTGCGTCTATCCGCGCGAGTGTCCGCAGCCGATCAGGGAAGAGTACCTTTTGACCGGGCCCCTCGAACCCACGAACGAATGGTATGCGATCGCGAAAATCGCGGGGATCAAGATGTGTCAGGCCTACCGCCGGCAATATGGATGCGACTTCATCGCGGTGATGCCGACCAACCTCTACGGGCCGAACGACAACTTCGATCTGCAATCGGCCCACGTTGTGCCGGCCCTGATCAGGAAGTTCGTCGAAGCGCAAGACAGCGGTAAGCCGCCGATGCTCTGGGGGACCGGCTCCGCCCAGCGAGAGTTCCTGCATGTGGACGACTGCGCCGAGGCCTGCGTCTTTCTTATGACCGGCTATTCGCAATCCGACATCATCAATGTTGGAGTGGGGAAGGATATTTCCATCGGCCGATTGGCTGAAGTCATCGCCGAGCAGGTGGGCTACGCGGGGGAAATCCGATGGGATACGTCCAAGCCTGATGGGACACCGCGTAAACTTCTCGACTGCAGTCGTATCCACTCCCTCGGATGGTATCCAAAGATCTCCCTCAAGGCCGGGGTGGCGGCGACGCTCTCTTGGTACAAGCAGACGATGGGACATCGCGAGTATGCCGCTTGAGCCGAAGGAAGCGGAGTGGCTTTCATGTTGAAAGAAGCGTTCGATGACCTGTCGGCAAAAGTGGTGCGCTCGATCGAAACCGTGTATGGGGATCGACTCGTGACGGTGGCGGTATATGGATCCGTCGCACGGGGAACCATGCGTCATGACTCGGACCTGGATCTTTTGGTCATCGCGCAAGATCTCCCGCGCGGCCGGATGAAGCGAATCGAGGAATTCGACGCGGTAGAACAGGCGATGGCGGTCGAGCTCCGCCATCTCGAAAAGAAAGGAATTCACACGGCCCTATCCCCAATCCTCAAGACACCTGAAGAGGTGCTCGCCGGAAGCCCGCTCTTTCTGGACATGG
>CAZZPI010000375.1:0-3060 GCA_964655865.1 uncultured Nitrospiraceae bacterium | reverse complement strand
CGCTCGCACCTTCATGCCCTGGATCTTCCCTCGTCGCCCGTTGAGGTTGCCGATGACATCACCCATGAATTCCTGCGGCACCAACACCTCGACCTTCATGATGGGCTCCAGCAACACGGGGTCCGCCTTCCTACATGCTTCTGCCAGGCCCATGGAGCCGGCGATCTTGAAGGCCATCTCGTTCGAATCGACTTCATGATAGGAACCGTCGATCAGCGTCACGCGGATGTCCCGGAGAGGGTACCCCGCGAGCACCCCGGTTTCCAGCCGTTCCTTGACCCCTTTCTCGACCGCCGGGATGAATTCCTTGGGGATCGCGCCCCCCACGATCTTGTTCACGAACTCAAACCCCTTGCCTGGCTCGGACGGCTCAGCCGTCAACACCACGTGGCCGTACTGCCCGCGCCCCCCGGTCTGCTTGATATACTTCGATTCCGCTTCCGCTTTCTTGCGAATCGTCTCCTTGAATGCCACCTCAGGCTTGCCGACATTGGCCTCGACTTTGAACTCTCGCAACAGCCGATCGACGATGATTTCCAGGTGCAACTCCCCCATCCCAGCGATGATCGTTTGGGCCGTCTCTTCATCCGTGCGGACGCGGAACGATGGATCTTCCTGGGCCAGCTTTTGGAGAGAAAAGCCGAGCTTCTCCTGGTCTTGCTTCGTCTTGGGCTCGATGGCCATGGCGATGACCGGCTCGGGAAACTTCATGACCTCGAGCAGGATCGGCTGCTTTTCGTCCGACAAGGTGTCGCCGGTGGTCGCCCCCTTGAGGCCGACGGCCGCCACGATGTCGCCGGCATACACCACATCGATCTCCTCCCGCTTGTTGGCATGCATCTTGAGCAGGCGACCGATGCGGTCCTTCGTTCCTTTGGTGATGTTCAAGACCGCCGATCCGGTCTTGAGGGTTCCTGAGTACACGCGGAAATACGTCAACTGTCCGGCGAATGGATCGGACATGATCTTGAATGCCAAGGCCGCAAACGGCTCATTGTCCGCGGGCTTCCTCTGGATTTCTTTATGGGTATGAGGATCGAGGCCGGTCACCGGCGGGATATCGAGGGGCGAGGGGAGCAGGTCCACGACCCCGTCCAGGAGTTGTTGCACGCCTTTGTTCTTAAACGCCGAGCCGCACAAGATCGGGGTGATTCGCATCGCGATCGTGCCGGCCCGGATGGCGCGACGCACCTCGTCTTCGGCAAGCGCCTGCCCGTTGAGGTACTTTTCCAGGACCTGCTCGTCGAACTCGGCGACGGTTTCCAGCATCTTCTCCCGATATTCCTTGGCCTGGTCCACGAGACTGGCCGGAATCTCCTCCACTTTATACTTGGCTCCCAGCGTTTCATCGTCGTAATAGAATGCTTTCATTTTCACGAGGTCGACGGAGCCTCGAAACTCTGCTTCACGTCCGATCGGGATCTGTATCGGAACCGGCGTGGCGCCCAATCGGTCGATCATCGTCTGCACGCTCGCATAGAAATCGGCGCCGACGCGGTCCATCTTATTCATGAACGCGATCCGTGGAACGCGATACTTGTCGGCCTGACGCCAGACGGTTTCGGACTGAGGCTCGACGCCTTGCACGGAATCGAAGACAGCTACCGCTCCGTCAAGCACACGCAAGGAGCGCTCCACCTCGATCGTGAAGTCCACGTGGCCCGGCGTATCAATGATGTTGATCCGATGATCGCGCCAAAAGCAGGTGGTGGCGGCGGCCGTGATGGTGATGCCGCGCTCCCGCTCCTGCTCCATCCAGTCCATCGTGGCGGCCCCTTCGTGGACCTCGCCCATCTTGTGGGTCATGCCCGTGTAAAACAGGATGCGCTCGGTCGTCGTCGTCTTCCCGGCGTCGATGTGAGCCATGATGCCGATGTTCCGCGTCCGTTCTAATGGTGCCTGACGAGCCACTCAAACCTCCCAAAAACACACGTGCTGCAGGTCGAGCCGTAGACTCAAGCTGCGACTCAGCGGGGGCTTCCGCCTGCAATCGCAGCACGGCCCAACTGCAGCACAGAATGACGTTACCAACGATAATGGGCAAAGGCCTTGTTCGCCTCTGCCATCCGATGCACGTCTTCCCGCTTCTTGACTGAAGCCCCTGTATTGTTCGACGCGTCGAGCAGTTCCGCCGCGAGTTTCTCCCGCATGCTCTTCCCCCCGCGCAAGCGGGCATACTCGGCGATCCACCGCAGTGCCAGCGAGATGCGACGAGTCGGACGAATCTCGACCGGTACCTGATAAGACGCGCCGCCGACGCGTCGAGACTTGACCTCGACCACCGGCTTCACGTTGTCAATGGCCGCGCGGAATACCTTGAGCGGATCTCCGTTCGTCTTCTGTTGGACAAGATCAAACGCCCCGTAACAAATACGCTCGGCGGTGCTTTTCTTGCCCCGCGTCATCAGCGTGTTGATGAACTTCCCGACCAACTTGTCACGATACCGCGTATCGGGCAAGGTCTCGCGCTGACCAAAAAATCGACCCCGTGGCATCGTTCTCCTCTTGAATCATTGGCCCATTTCACCATTGATTCATTCAGGCGATGACCCGATGAACCAATGCTTCAATCGGCAGTTCTTACTTGGGCCGCTTGGCTCCGTATTTCGAACGTCCCTGCTTCCTGTCCGCCACGCCGACCGCATCGAGGGAACCTCGGACGATGTGGTATCGAACGCCCGGCAGATCCTTCACACGGCCTCCTCGGACGAGGACGATGGAGTGTTCCTGTAAATTGTGACCGACACCAGGAATATAGGTCGTCACCTCTATCCCGTTCGTGAGACGCACGCGCGCAACCTTCCGCAGCGCGGAGTTCGGCTTCTTCGGCGTCGTCGTATACACGCGGAGGCAGACACCGCGCTTCTGGGGGCACGACTTCAGCGCCGGACTTTTCGTCTTGGCCTTGACTAGGACCCTTCCCTTACGGACAAGTTGATTGATGGTTGGCATCCATGCGCCCCGCTAGATCACCCGGACAAGCCTTCTCGATACAATTTCGACCGAAGCCGCCGGATTATAGTGACCGATACTCACTCTGTCAAGGGACGGCTACCCTCA
>CAZZPI010000374.1:0-3063 GCA_964655865.1 uncultured Nitrospiraceae bacterium | reverse complement strand
AGCGCTTCGGCGAGTTCGAGGAAGCGCTCTGCGAGCTGGTGCGCGTCCCCGGCGGAAGTTTGAACCGTCCAGACGTGAGCAGATACTTCGGTAGGTCCGACCAGGAACCGCCACGGAGCACTTTGAACTGGCCCTGCTCCGGTCCCTTGGGGTCGTGTGGCGGAGCATTTTCGTAGAAGTTCCCGGCGTACCAATCCTGCACCCATTCCCAGACATTGCCGGCCATCTCAGTGAGACCGTAGGGACTGGCCGCCTGCTTATAGGTTCCCACCGGCATCAAGACCTGGTCATAGCTGAAGCGGGCGCCCAACGCAAAGTTAGCGAGCGCTGCCGTCGGCTTGGCATTGCCCCAAGGATACAAGCGCTCGTCCGTCCCGCGCGCCGCCTTCTCCCATTCCGCCTCGGTCGGCAGCCGCTTCCCGACCCACTCGCAGTAACCCGCGGCATCAAACCAATCGACTCCGATGACAGGCCGATCGCCATGGCGAACAAGCTCCACCAGTTCCCACAGCCACGGCGCGGCTCGGTTCGTAGTGCCAAGGAACTTGGCGTACTGCGCCGTCGTCACCTCATGCGCATCCATCCAGTAAGAGTCGAGCATCACCTGGTGGCGAGGTCGCTCATCTTCCAACGCCTCCATGCCGTCCCGTCCCATCCAAAACGGCCCCGCGGGAATTTCCACCATCGTGGTCTCTACGACAGGACCTGCAGGCTCTCTCTTGAACTTCTTCAGCCTCTCCAGTTGGCCCTCTGCTCCCTGAACCAATACCGCCACATCCACCACGAGCAGGATGCTAATCAAGCAAAGCCTCACCAGTTTCCTGCGCTGAGGCGACTTGGCTTGTCTCCACTGCGCGCGTCCAGGGAGCACAGTCTTTTTATGCGGCCTGCCCGAGCACTGAGACAAGCCAGGTCGCCTCCATTCCGACAATTTGCGCATCCTGCTCAATACACCCTTCCCACCGCGATCCAATGGCGGTCATCGATCACGTCGACGAGTAACCGGCTCAGATTCATCTCCGCGAGCTGGGCCGCCACTTCGTCCTCGGTAAAGGCCGCCAGCAACGAATTGTAGAAGTCGCGGCGCAGGATCGTCGGCGCCGCGGGAGCGTATTGATCCACGATGTCCTGCGCCGCTTCCGGAGACTCCGGACGCAACAGATCCATCACCAGGACGGGCGAACCCGGCTTGGCCACTTGCTTGAGCGCAAACCAGAACTGAAGCGGATTCGGTAGGTGATGGAGGAGGCTGTTGGAGATTCCAGCGTCCGCCCGTTCAGCGAGCGCCAACGTCTGCACCCGTTCGTGACAGAGCGTAATCCTCGCCGACTGACCGGCTGCTGCGACCGCTTCGCGGGCCAGTCGCAACATCGCGTCCGAGGCGTCCACCGCAGTGACATAACAGCCTGGCAACGCCCGAACCAAACGGAGCGGAATGTCCGCCGGGCCGCAACCGAGGTCGATGACATGGCCTTCAGTGAAATCCGGGAATGACTCACGGAAGCGATCGACAAACCCCTGGTTCTCCTTTTCGAAATCGGCGTGCGCATAGGCAACCGCCTGCTCCGGATCGTCCATGATTTCCGGTTCGAGGATCCGCTGCATGTTTAGTTCTGAGGTCTGAGTTTTGAGTGCTGAGTAATGGTTGCGGAACTATCGACCTATCACTCCATGTTCCCGATTCATTACTTCTCTTTCACAATTCGCTCCTTGCCGCCGGCCACCTCAAGGCTGACCAGATCGCCCGGCCGCACGACTCCTTCTTGGAGCACTCTCGCGTAGAGTCGGCTCCACCCAGGATGCTTCTTCTGCGAGATCCGTTTGTAATTTCTCTCGCGAAACCAACGCGCGTTCACCTCACAAGGCGCCGTAAAGCTTGTCACCTCCAACTCAACTTGCGGCCCCACGCGGAGGCGGTCGCCGGGCTTGACTTTCTCCCAGTCCAGCCCCGCGATCGTGAGATTTTCTCCCGCCGATCCAGGCGCGATCGGATGCCCTTCTTCCTCCAATGCTTCGATGCGTTCAAGCGAGAAAAAACAGATGGCGCGATCCGGCCCGCCGTGGATTTTTCCGCTTCGCTGACGGTCGCCGATGATCCCGTTGCGCGTGACAGTGCCCTCCATTACGGGATGCTTCGGCACACCGCCGTCCGAGACGTTGACCTGGTGGACATGAGGATACGGAGGGCGACCTGAACGATCCATCTACTCGCTCCCTTCGCAGGACTCCGTCGTCGAGAATTCGAGCGCGATCCAGCCGTCCCGTTCGCGAACCCATCGCACGAAGCCGCCGATCTCGCCATAGCGATCGATGATGTTCTTCCTCTGTTCCGCTAAAATCCCCGACACGACCACCCTCGGGCCCTTCTGGAGCATCGCCCCAATGCGCCCCGCCACAGACTCCAGGGTCTTCAGGTCGAGATTGGCCAACACCACGCCGAAGCGGCCGTCAGCCGCCGGATTCAGCGTTTCCAGCGAGCCGACTAGCAACTCGAGTTCGCGCCTGAATCCGTTTTCCTTCGCATACTCTTTCGCGCAGTAGACGGCGTCCTGATCGCAATCGATGCCGAGCGCCCGGCTTGCGCCCATGCGCAAGGCCGCCATGGCGAGAATTCCGCTGCCGGTCCCGACATCGAGGATAGATGCACCCCGATGCAGATGCTCCTCCAACCATTCGATGAGCAACTGCGTCGTCGCATGGTGACCGGTCCCGAACGCGTGCTTCGGATCGATGACCAATTCGACATCACGGACGCCCCGCGGGACGGCGATCCAGCTTGGTCGAACAAGACACCGCTTGCCGATGTACACCGGCTCGACCGACTTGGCCCATTCGGCATTCCAATCTCGATTCGCTATCTGGTCGATGCGAAGCTTGTCGATGAACTTGGCGTGTCCCGCTCCGATGAGGGCCCGCTGGAGCCGTGTGATTGTCTCCCCGCTCCATCGCTCCACCGGCCAATAGACGTGGAGCACGCCCTCGTCCTGCCACACACCGAGCACGGAAGGATCATCCAGACGGCTGAGTAACTCGCCCGGATCGAGCGCGGCATCGAACGAGACA
>CAZZPI010000373.1:0-3104 GCA_964655865.1 uncultured Nitrospiraceae bacterium | reverse complement strand
CGCCCTTGTTGCTCATGACGAGCACTTTGTACTCGATCCGCTCCAGCCGCTTGGCCACCAGCCAGCGGCTGTGCCCTTCCTTGTCCTTCTGGCAGGTTTCGTTCTCGTCGCAGATGGCGCAGGCCCACATGTACGTGCAGGCGTCGCCGTTGCCGCCGTGGGAGTGAGACGGGATGATGTTGAGTTGCTTCCCCATGAATCGGCTCCTCGTCCCGACTTATCGACGCCGGCCGCCGGCCGGCACGCCTACATACTCACTTTCGCCCACCGGCACGGGCTTCGCCACGGGCGACACCACGGCTTTCCCCTTCTCCGGCGCAACCGTCGGTTCTTCTCGTTTTTCCGCAGCCTGCGCGCGCCGTTTGTTGAAGACACCGGCGCTCACGATGCCCACCTCGTAAAACACATACATCGGCAACGCCATCAGACACTGATTGAAGGGGTCCGGTGTCGGCGTAAGAATGGCCGCGACGATGAAAGCGCCGAGGAAGGCCCACTTCCGGTAGCGCTTGAGAAAAGGCGCGTCCACCCAGCCCAGCTTCGCCATCAGCGTGATCGCCAGCGGCACCTCGAAGATGAGCCCGAACACCAGCAGGAACCACAAGGCGAAGCCCACGTATTGGGCGATCGAGAGCTGGGGGATGAAGCCGGCATTCACGCCGTAAGAGATCAGGAAGTTCAGTGCAAAGGGCAGCACGAACAGGAAGGAAAACGTCACGCCGGAGTAAAAGGCCGCCGTACTCAACAGCACGAAAGGCCCGGCGAATCGCCGTTCGTGCACGTGCAGGCCCGGGACGACGAATTGCCAGATCTCCCATAAGATGTACGGAGTCGCCAGCACCAACGCGAACAGCGCGGCGACTTTCACGTTTTGCCACAGAGCTTCGGCCGGCGCGAGGAACACGAACGGCACGGCGGGAAGGTCCGTCGGTACCCAGCTCAAGGAGGCGGGAACGAATTGATTCTGCAGCGGGACTCGCAGCCATTTGATTAGAGTATCCGCGTAGAAAAACGTGCCGACGAAGACCACGGCGGTCACGATGACCGCCCGCGTGAGCCGGACCTGGAGCTCCACCAGGTGCTCCATGACCGGCATCTTCTTGTCTTCCAGCGGCTTGAAGATGGACTCTTGCAGCCACTGGTTGAAGGACTTCAGGCCGTCAGCCATGCGAATTTGGTGATTGGATGAACTGGTGATTTAGCGAAGTTTCGAACAACTTCACGCAATCACAAAATCAAACTTCACACTTTCTTACTTCGGGTTCACCGCCACGAACAAGTTGTTACCCTGTCGGCTGAGCAGGAGGACGGCCATTTCATCTTTCTTCACCTTCGCCGCCGCCTTCTGATAATCGTCCAGGTTCTTTACCACCTCATGGTTCACTTCCTGGATCACGTCCCCCCGCTGTATTCCCGCTTCCTCGGCCGGCGATCCGGCCGCCACGGCGTTGATCACCACACCGGTGGTCTTCGAAGGGATGTTAAGCTGGCTCATGGTAGCGGGATCCAGCGCCTGGACTTTCAAGGCCGCAAGGACATTATCCGGCGGCTTGATGGTTTCACCCGGGGCCGACGGAGCCGGCTCGCGGCGGGCCAGCACTTCGTCCGACGGCCGTTCCGCCACCTTGACTTTCAGGAGCTGCTCTTTTCCGTCGCGCAAGACTTTGACCTCGGCGTCCCTGCCCACCGTCGTGCGCGCCACCATGTTCCGGAGCTGGCTGACGCTCTGGACCTCCTTGCCGTTGAATGCGATCACGACGTCGCCCCGCCTGAGACCGGCCAGAAACGACGGACCGTTTTCGTTCACATCGCTGATCAGCACCCCTTTGCGTTGGTCCGGCAATTTGAAGGACTTGGCCAAGGCCGGCGTGATTTCCTGAATCGCTACGCCCATCCAACCACGGATCACTCTCCCTGATTTCGTCAGACTTTCGACCACGTCCAGGGCGATGCTGCTCGGAATGGCGAACCCGATTCCTTCGGAGCCTCCCGTCCGCGAGAAGATCGCAGTGTTGATCCCGATCAGCTCGCCGTTCATGTTGACCAACGCCCCTCCCGAGTTACCGGGGTTGATCGCGGCGTCGGTCTGGATGAAATCTTCGTAGTCCGCGATTCCGACATTGCCTCGACCCAAGGCGCTGATGATGCCCATGGTGACTGTGGAGCTCAACCCGAAGGGGCTCCCGATCGCCAAAACAACATCACCCACTTGGAGCTTGTCGTAGTCCGCCCACTTGACGGAAGGAAGATCCTGCGCCTCGATCTTGATGACGGCCAGATCGGTCTTCGGATCGGTGCCGATGATCTTCGCGGGGAATTCACGGCGATCGCCGAGGGTCACCGTGATTTGTGTCGCTCCGTCCACGACATGGTTATTCGTCACGATATAGCCGTTCGTATCCAAGATCACCCCAGAGCCGGCGCTCTGGTCAGGACGCCCATGTGGTCCGGGCGGACCAGGAGGACCTCCTGGCGGAGGTTCCATGCCGGGCGGCTCTTCGCCGGGAGGGCCACCACCCGGAGGACCACCGAACGGACCAGGCGGCAAGGGTTGGCGGCCTTCTCGGCGGCCTCCACCTCCCGTTACGGCGATGTTGACCACCGCCGGGGTGACCTTCTTTACGATGTCGGAAAACCCTTGAGCCAGCGCAGGCGGCACCCCGGCAGCCTGCACCGAGCCATCTTGCAATAGTTGACAAGCCAGGAGCGAAAGGGCGACTGCAGCGGCGAGGATATACCCAACGATAGGCATCACGTTGCGATCCCGCATGGGAAAAACCTCCAAACTAAAAAGGAGCCTTTGTACAAAGACTCTTGGTTGAACAGTGGATTCTACACTATTCGCGGTGGGACCTTCAAAGACTAAAAAAATCCCTTTCGGGCAAATTTGCCGTCTAAACCAACGGCTTCGGAAGTCTAGCGCGCATTATCCATGAACGCTTCTGCTGCAATTGCGGCCTCGCCACTGCGACAAGCCAGCATGCTATCTTGCGGCATGCTGGCGGGCGCGGGCTCGCCGCTCGGTCGGTCAACATACTGTTTCAAGTATGCCTTGTATCTTGGAACTGTGGTACATGAGACCCACGGAATGTGACAGATCGATA
>CAZZPI010000372.1:0-3105 GCA_964655865.1 uncultured Nitrospiraceae bacterium | reverse complement strand
CGTGCTTCCAGAACTTCGCTCGCCGGCCAGAGCCCCCGCAGGCCCGGCCAGCATGGCAATGGCCAGCGCACCGGCTATGGTGATGCGACGTAGAGTCTTCATGATCCTCCTCCCCATTAAAGTAAATCTTGTTGCGTCATGTGGGAAGCTCATCAGCTCAGGCTGCCGCAGCGTTTGGCACCCTCGCCACGACCAAATTAATCAAATTCACATGCACGAGGAGTGCACACCCGTCGGCCACTCAAGGCATCGCAAGCGGTGTGCCTTTGGACTGCATTTGCCGTTTTCCCAATATTCCTTCAAGCAGTTAGGAAGTGGGGCGCGGCAGCACATGCCATCATTCGGTATAGCGTCCGCCGCTGGCGCGTGCCGGAATTCGAGGGGTATTGAACACAAATGCACTGCACTGGAAGGAACAAGCCAGGTGGCTTCTTTGGCACTGTTATTTTCTAATCAGAGTGCTCTCGATAACTGCGGTCCACACTTTCTGGAACTTGGATAGTTCTCCTGGCCGTTGAGCTTCCTTTTCGGCGGCGATTTCCTTTAGAATGCGTATCAGCCACTTGGGTTTCCGAGGCTCCGAACGAATGCGGGCCAAGAGCTTTTTTTCCTGCCAGGCATGTGGTCACCAAGCTCCGCGCTGGCTCGGCCGCTGCCCAGACTGTGGCGGCTGGAACACGATGAAAGAGGAGCGGCTTGCTCCCACGGGTAAGGGCCGCCCAGCCACGCTCAAAGACGCGCTTTCCAAAGCCACCTCGATCGAGGAGATTGATATTGGCGACGAACCCCGTCGAGCGACCGGTGTGGGTGAATTCGATCGTGTGCTCGGCGGCGGTGTGATCCCGGGCTCGGTCATTCTCATCGGGGGGGATCCGGGCATCGGCAAGACGACGTTGCTTCTCCAAGGATTGCCTGCCTTGGCTGATGCTCAGCAACCGGTCCTGTATGTTTCCGGCGAGGAGTCGCCCCGCCAGATCAAAATGCGGGCGCAGCGGATCGGGGTCTCGCATCCGCGTTTGCTCGTTCTCGGAGAAACCTCACTGGAACAGATTTTTAAGACGGTACAAGAACTCAAACCGGCAGCGCTCGTAGTGGACTCCATCCAAACGATGTACACCGAACAACTCACCTCGGCGCCGGGCAGTATCAGCCAGGTGCAGGAGGTCGCAGGCCAACTCATGTGGTTTGCGAAACGCAGTGGGATCCCGGTATTCATCATCGGACACGTCACCAAAGAAGGAGCTATCGCGGGACCGCGCCTGCTGGAGCATATTGTCGACACGGTGCTCTACTTTGAAGGGGACAAGGGCCACAGCTATCGCATCCTGCGCGCCGTCAAGAACCGCTTCGGCTCGACGAACGAGATCGGAGTCTTCGAGATGAAAGACAGCGGCCTGGAGGAGGTGGGCAATCCTTCCGAATTGTTCTTGGCAGAACGGCCGCAACACAGCACCGGGTCGGTGGTGGTGTCGAGCTTGGAAGGCTCGCGCCCCATCCTGGTCGAGTTGCAGGCGCTGGTCTGCTCCACGACCTATGCAATGCCGAAGCGCATGGCCAACGGGGTGGAACTCAATCGTGTTTCACTGCTCCTCGCCGTCATGGAGAAACGACTCGGTCTGCATCTGTCCGGTCAGGATGTCTACATCAACGTAGTGGGCGGCATTACCATCGACGAACCGGCGATCGATCTCGGCATCGTAACAGCGGTGACCTCCAGTTTGCGCGAAAGCCCTGTGGATCCTGCCACCATTATGATGGGTGAGGTAGGTTTAGGAGGAGAGGTGCGGGCGATCAGTCAAACTGAGCTGCGGGTTCGTGAAGCGCTCAAGATGGGGTTCAAGCGCTGTGTGCTCCCAGAGCGGAATCTGGTAAAGCTCGCTCCTATGGATGGGCTGGAGTTAGTGGGAATCCAAGAAGTCGGCGAGGCGTTGGATGTTGTGCTGGCCTGATCGCCAAGTGAGAAAACGCGAGAAAAAGGTCACAAGTTTCCCGCTTGTCGCTTTGGCCTTTAGCCTTTTCACGATTGCCTTTCTCTTGCTCCCTGCCTGTACCCTTCTGAGGCCGCGTGAAGAACCTGAGCTCAAGCAAGCGACAGCGGAAGAGCTCATGGCCTTGCTGCAGGAGCGGGATCTAGCCATGCAAACGATGAAAGGGCTCTTTACGGCAAAAATCAAGGGGGGGATCCTTCCGATCGGACAGCGAGTGGAAGGAGCGCTCTACTATCGACGGCCGGACGCGATGCGGCTGCAGGGTTTCAACGCGGTCGGAAGCGAATTATTCGACTTTGTATGGATGGACGATCAATTCCGGCTGCGGTTGCCGACAATGGGCCGGGTCCTGACCGGACGACCCTCCGCGCCGGAGGACATGGGGAAACTCGGTCGGCCGTTCCAGTTAAGCCTCTGGGCGATGAAAGGAGTGGTGGGCGCCTCCTCCATCGGGAAACAAGAACGGGTGACCCTCACTGAGGATGAAGAACGCTACCGCCTCGACGTGTACGTCGTGAGCGCGGATCCCGCTCAATCGACGGTCGTCCGGCGCCTCTGGTTTGACCGACAGCGTCTGCTCGTCGTGCAAGAAGAGCGGCTCACCCCGACGGGAGCGATCGACGCCGTCGTACGTTACGACGACTATCGACCTGTCGGCGAAGCGGCCGGGGACGGAGCGTCGTCCGATCTGGGCGGCCGCCTTCTAATCCGTCCGTTCAAAGTCTCCATGGAAGACGGGCAAGGACAAGGGAGTCTACAAGTCACGTTCCATGAGATTCAGACGAATGCACAGCTTAAACCGAACGAGTTGGGGCAGGGATGACGGACCGCCCGATGATCGTGTTGGCAGTGGAGACCGCGACGGCTTGCCAAAGCGTGGCCGTGCTCGAGGACGAACGTGTGTTGGCGTTCGTGGAAGAGGTCGCGGAGGGCTCCCATGCCAGGTCGCTTATTCCGAACATCGATCGGGCTTTGAAACAGGCCGGGCTCGGCCTGGCGGACTTGACCGGGCTTGCCTTGTCGATCGGGCCGGGCTCCTTTACCGGGTTACGAGTAGGCGTGGCGACGATGCTCGGCTTGCGCAGCGTAACGAATCTCCCTCTCGTGATGGTCCCGA
>CAZZPI010000371.1:0-3130 GCA_964655865.1 uncultured Nitrospiraceae bacterium | reverse complement strand
AAGACCGCCATGGCCGATCGCATGATCATCGCCACCGGCACCTCGGCCGCTTTCCCTTTCCCCACACCGACCCATCCCTGACCATCTCCGACGACGACCAAGGCACAGAAGTTAAAGCGCTTCCCGCCCTTCACCACTTTTGCGACCCGATTGATAAAGACGACTTTGTCCTTCAAGCTCAATTCGTCTGGGTTGACCCGCACGAGTTTCTACTCCTCTCTCTGAGCCTTCAGCATCCGCCTTGAACAAGTAACCGACCACTCAAGGCCGACCGTCCAAGCCTAAAACTGCAAGCCACCTTCGCGTGACGCGTCCGCCAGGGCCTTGATGCGGCCGTGGTAGAGTCTTCCCCCACGATCAAAGACGACCGCCGTCAACTTGGCTGCCTTGGCCCGGTCGGCCAACAGTTTTCCTACGGCCTTCGCGGCTGAGATTGAGCCAGTCGATTTGAGCGACTGCCGCAGCTCCTTGTCCAGGGACGATGCCGCGACGAGGGTCGTGCCCTTTATGTCGTCGATAATCTGGGCGTAAATATGAGCACGGCTCCGGAACACGTTGAGCCGGGGACGGTCCGGTGTTCCGAACACGCGTTGCCTGACGCGCCGCCGCCGGCGCTCGAGTTGTCGCTTCTTTTCCTCAACGTTCATCGCACGCCCTTACTTTCCGGTCTTGCCTTCCTTCTTCCGCAGAACTTCTCCGACGTAACGAATCCCTTTTTGCTTATAGACATCCGGAGGCTTGATCGCCCGCATGTCGGCGGCCACTTGGCCCACCATACGCTTATCCACCCCGCGCAAGGTGAGGAGGGTCTGCTTGTCGATCTTGATATCCACTCCAGGAGGAAGGTCGTACACCACGGGATTGATATATCCGACGTTAAAGCTCACTTGTCGGCCCTGTGCTTGCGCCTTGTACCCGACTCCGGTGACTTCGAGCGACCGCTCATAGCCTTTCGTCACCCCTTGTACCATATTGTTCAACTCCGCGCGGACGAGACCGTGCAGCGCGCGCACCTTCCGGTCGTCTCCCTGGCGCACGACCCGGATCTGGCCATCTTTGACTAGGACGCTGATCCCCTCCGCGACGGGCCAGTCTAGCTTTCCAAGCGGCCCCTTGACCGACACGGTGCGTCCGGTCACTTTGACGTCGACTCCGCTGGGAATTGCCACCGGCTTGTTGCCTATCCGAGACATCGCCCGATCATCCTTCTCAACAAGCTCGCACCCTTACCACACCGAGCACAAGACCTCGCCACCCAATCCGGCGCGTCGAGATTCCTGGTCGGTCATCAGTCCTTTGGATGTCGAAAGAATGGCGACGCCGAGTCCGTTACGGACCTTGAGAATCTCCTGCTTGCCCACGTAGACCCGTCGGCCCGGCTTGCTGATTCGCTGCATGCCGGTGATCATCGGCCGCTCTCCTCCGACATACCGGAGTTGGACACGCAGCGCAGGGTGCCCTCGCTCCTGCACGTCCTCGATCGGGCCCACAAACCCTTCCGCATGGAGAAGCTGGAGCAACCTGCGCTTCAGACCGGACGCCGGCACCGTCGTCGATTCATGCCCGCGTCGCGAGGCGTTCTGCAACCGAATGATCAGATCAGCAATCGGATCGGTCACCATACCATCACACTCCACGAATACGAATTATGAATTATGAATTCTGAATTATGAATTTCCGTTCTGAACAATTCAGAATTCATAATTCCTAATTCCTCATTGGGCCCCAGGGCCCACTACCAGCTCGCTTTCCTGACTCCGGGAATCTCTCCGCGCAGGCTCAGAAAGCGGAAGCAAATTCTGCACATCCGAAAACGCCGCAAAAAACCTCGCACCCGCCCGCAGAGCGGACATCGATTGTAGTTCCTCGTCGAAAACGTTGCTTTCGCCGCCGCTTTGTTCTTCAATGCCAACCGTGCCACAAGTCCACTCCCTTCTCGCCCGACGCCTCACACCCCTACGCCCTGAACGGCATGCCGAGGTGCTTCAGCAGCGCTTTCCCTTCGTCGTTCGTTCTGGCCGACGTCACGATCGTGATATCCATCCCATGAATCGAGGCCACGCTGTCATACTTGATCTCGGGGAAGATTAACTGTTCCTTCAAGCCCAGCGTATAGTTACCGCGTCCATCAAACGCTTTGGGCGAGACCCCTCGGAAGTCCCGAATGCGCGGTAGGGCCAAGGTCACGAGGCGATCGAAGAACTCATACATCCGTCGGCTGCGTAACGTCACTTTGGCGCCGATCGGCATCCCTTGTCGCAGCTTGAACCCGGCGATGGCCTTCTTGGCTCTGGTCACGACGGGTTTCTGTCCCGAAATCACGCCCAATTCGGCCGTCGCGCTCTCGAGCAACTTGACGTTTTGAATGGCTTCACCCATACCCACGTTCAAGACGATACACTCAAGGCGCGGCACCTGCATCGGATTCTTATATCCGAACTCCTTCATCAAGACCGGGATGATTTGGTCACGGTAGATGGCCCGAAGACGCGGCTCCACCGGCGGTTCGTGCACCTCTTCGTGCTTCGCCGAATCCGCTGCCGCCGCTTCTTTCTTGCCGGCCGGTTTCCGTTCCGGCGGCTTCCCGCCTTTGCCCTTCTCCTGCTTGACCATGACGCGTGACTCTCGCCTATTCCAGAAGTTCGTTCGATCTCTTGCTGAATCTCGCCCGCCGGCCATCCTCAAGAGGTCTGACGCCCAAGCGGGTTGGCTTGCGTGTCACCGGGCAGAGATACATGACGTTGGAGATGGCAAGCGGTGCCTCCCGCTCGATGATGCCGCCCTGTTTCAGCTTCTGATTGGGTTTGGTATGCCGCTTCACGATGTTCAGTTTTTCCACGACAACGGTCCCCGCGGAGGGATCCACGGACAACACTTTTCCGGACTTGCCTTTCTCGCGGCCGGCAATCACGACGACCGTGTCGCCTTTCCGAATCCTGCTTCGTCGCATCACGTTCATACCCCAAGCTCCTACAGAACTTCCGGGGCCAGGGAGATGATCTTCATGAACTTCTTCCAGCGGAGCTCTCGTGCTACCGGCCCGAAGATACGAGTGCCCACCGGTTCCCCTTCCTTATTGATCAATACGCAGGCGTTGCGGTCGAACTTGATGTACGACCCGTCCTCGCGC
>CAZZPI010000370.1:0-3145 GCA_964655865.1 uncultured Nitrospiraceae bacterium | reverse complement strand
GTATGACCTTCCTCATACAACATCCGCTTGATTTCCAAGACCGTTTCGATATCACGCTGTACGTAGAGCCGTTGATTGCCTCGACTTTTCTTGGGCTTCAGGAAGGGGAATTCCGACTCCCAGAAGCGGAGCACGTACGTCGGCAACTTCGTGAGTTGGCTCACCTCACCGATCTTATAAAATATTTTGCTCCCCAGCCTGGGTTCGCTGCCCATGACCGGCCCTCGCGACGTGATCGGAAAGGCGCGCGGCGATTAGGAATTGACGTACTTCTTGAACACTTGGCTGGGCCGAAAGGTGACGACCCTTCGAGGAGTGATCCCGATCTCCTCGCCGGTCCGTGGATTTCGGCCTTTCCTGGCTCCCTTACTGCGGACCACAAAATTCCCGAATCCGGCGATCTTCACCGACTCCCCCTTTTGAAGAACGGACTTCAGGAGGTTGAGGACGAGTTCGACGATGTCTGCCGCCTCGTTCTTCGACAGCCCGACTTGTTTGAAGAGTTCATTGGCGATGTCAGCTTTCCTCATGCCCCCTCCTCGAGTGCTCAAGCATGACTGGATACCGCACAGGCTGCTTCCATTACAAGTCCAAGTTTTCCAATAAGTTACGTGAGCCTTTCCCGCGTGTCAAGGAGAATTCAGCCGTTTCACTCCGCATAGTCCTTGGCCTTCCTTGAGCAGCTTGTATTCGATACTGTCCGCCAGGGCCTGCCAACTGGCCTCCATAATATTCTCGGACACACCCACAGTCCCCCACTTGTCCTTATGATCCCCGGACTCGATGAGTACGCGAACTTTGGATTCGGTTCCACGATTCGCCGAGAGAACGCGGACCTTATAATCCAGCAGCTTCACCTCGCTGAGTTGGGGATAAAACTTTTCGAGCGCCTTACGAAGGGCGTGGTCGAGTGCGTTCACTGGGCCGATTCCCACAGCCGCCGTGTGTTCCACGAGGTCCCCCACTTTGACCATCACGGTGGCTTCCGAGAGCGTCGTACCGTTGTCCAATTTCTTTTCCACAATGACGCGAAACCCAAGGAGTTGAAACGAGGGGATATGTGTGCCCAGCGCTTTTCGCAGCAGTAACTCGAACGATCCTTCCGCTCCCTCGAACTGGTAGCCTTCGCTCTCTCTTTGCTTGAGGATGGCGACGAGTTCCTGCTCCTTGGCATGGTTACCCGCCAAGCGGATGCCGTAGGTTTCCGCCTTTTCGCGCAACCCGCTGCGTCCGACGTGATCCGACACCAGAACCCGCTGCCGGTTGCCGACCCGCTGCGGGATGATGTGCTCATACGTCGCGGGGTTCTTGAGCACCGCATGGATATGGACGCCGCCCTTGTGGGCAAACGCCGAGTCGCCGACGTACGGTTGGTGCTTGTTCGGCATGAGGTTCGCGATCTCACTCACGAATCCTGACACCTCTTTCAGGTGCATTAGCCGTTCACCCAGCACGGGACGGTGCATCTTGAGCTCAAGATTGGGGATGATCGAGCACAAGTTCGCGTTCCCACAGCGTTCGCCGATCCCATTGATCGTTCCCTGTACCTGGACGATACCCGCCTCCAGGGCGACCAAGGAATTCGCCACGGCCATGTCGCAGTCGTTGTGCGCGTGAATCCCGAGCGGGATCGACACCTCGCCCTTGACCACATCGCAGATCTCGCGCACTTCCCACGGCATGGTCCCGCCGTTGGTGTCACACAGGATGATCCGCTCGGCGCCGGCCGCCACGGCTTCTTGGATGGTCTTCAGCGCATAGTCCGGGTTGGTCTTGTAGCCGTCGAAGAAGTGCTCCGCATCGTAGAAGACGCGGCGACCTTTCGAGCGCAGGTAATGGATGGAATCATAGATCAGCTCGAGGTTCTTCGAGAGCGAGATCCCCAGAGCGTCCGAGACGTGCAGAGACCAGGTCTTGCCGAAGAGGGTGATGATCCTGGTCCCCGCTTCGAGCAGGGCGCGGATATTCGCGTCTCGCTGGACCGGATTACTGGCCTTCCGCGTCGCGCCGAAGGCCACCACCTTGGCGCGCTGGAGCGGAACGGTCTTGATCAACTGGAAGAACTCCACGTCTTTCGGGTTCGCCCCCGGCCAGCCTCCCTCGATGTAGTCGACCCCCAACTCATCGAGCTTTTGGGCGACACGCAGCTTATCTTCGGCCGAGAAGCTGACATCCTCCGCTTGGGCGCCGTCACGCAAGGTCGTGTCGTAGAGCTCCAAGGCCGAGGCGACGGTCGGTGCCGCCGCGTCCAGCTCAGCTTTCGTGATAGTTGCGTGTACGGGTCGCTTACGTCCCATGCCGTCACAGAGCCTCGGCTCGCCGCCTCAGGTCACACAGGAAACCCCGCTGAGGATCCCCCAACTCGCTCCAACTCAAATGCCGAATGCAAGGCACGCATGGCCAACTCCAGATACTTCTCGTCGATGACGCAGGAGATCTTGATCTCTGACGTGCTGATCATCATGATGTTGATGCCTTCGCGCGAGAGTACGTCAAACATCTTGGCCGCCACTCCTGAATGAGAGCGCATGCCGACGCCGACGAGCGAGACCTTTGCGATCGACTCCACCACCGTAACCGACTTGGCGTCGATTTCTTTGGCGACGCGCTGAATAAGGCCGACCGCTTTTGCGAGGTCGGGCCTCGGGACCGTGAAGGAAATATCCGTCAGCGCCCCCTGGCCGATGTTCTGGATGATCATGTCGACCACGATGTTAGCCTCCGCGACAGGGCCGAAGATGCGCGCGGCGATACCCGGTCGATCCGGCACGCCGACCACCGTGATCTTCGCCTGATAGCGGTCTCCCGTCACACCCGATACGGCTACGCCCTCCATGTCTGCGTCTTCGCTTGTCACGAGCGTTCCCTTTCCCTCTTTGAAGCTCGAGTTTACTTCGACCGGCACCCCGTACTTGGCCGCAAACTCGACCGAGCGGCTTTGCAGGACCTTTGCCCCCAAGCTGGCCATTTCGAGCATCTCCTCGTAGGAGATTTTCTCCAAGCGCCGCGCTGCCGGGACGAGGTTCGGGTCGGCCGTATAGACCCCGTCCACGTCCGTATAAATGACGCACCGGTCAGCCTTCAAGGCCGCCGCCAGCGCGACCGCCGTCAGATCCGATCCGCCGCGTCCGAGCGTCGTCACGTC
>CAZZPI010000369.1:0-3180 GCA_964655865.1 uncultured Nitrospiraceae bacterium | reverse complement strand
TCGCGTGGCGACTTCGCGATTTCGTGACGAACCGTCATGAATAATGCGCGCTAGGCCTGGTCCTTGAACTGAGTGTCCCGATAGACCGCCAACTCGGGAGCCAAACGGGTCTTCAGCTCCAACCGCTTAGGCTTGCCCGTCGAAGTATAAGGTACTTCCTGCCCAAAGAGGATGACCTTCGGGCGTTTTGCAAACGACAGGAGCGGACGGCAATACCTCAACAACTCGGATTCCGTCGGCGGAGACGCAAGATCGCGCGGCACGACATACGCCGCGATTTCCTCGCCGTAATACCGGTTCTCGAACGGCACGGCCATCGCGAACTTCACGCCGGGATGACCTTTCAGGGCTTCGTCGATTTCCAAAGGCGAAATGTTCACCCCCCCGCGAATGATCAGTTCCTTGAGACGTCCCGAGATGAAGAAAAACGGCCGTCGGTTCTCGTCGTAGGCATAGAATCCTTCATCGCCCGAACGGAACCACCCCCATTGGAAGGCGGAATCGTTGGCATCGTCGCGTTTGAAGTAGCCGCTGCAGACCGTGCGGCCCTTGATGCAAATTTCGCCGCGGGCCAACTCCGGCAAGGGCTTGCCGTGATCGTCGAGTATCGTCATGTCGTTGTGGCGCAAGGGGACCCCGATCGACGGAAACTCGTAGTCAGTCAGCCAATGGCGGTGCTGATCCGGCGACAAATGGATGGGCAGGAAGCAGGAGTAGCAGGTGGTCTCCGAGAGTCCATAACCGTGACGGATCGGCACATGGAATTGATCTTCGAACCGGATAGCGGTTTCTCTCAGCAACGGTCCGGCTCCGCAGATGACCCCGCCGAATCCGTCCAAGCGGTAACCGGTAATATCCTCCCTCACCTCAAGGAGAAATTCGAGCAGCGTAGGGACCACGCTTGCGCAGGTTACCTGCTCCTCATGGAGTCGTCGCCAGAACGTGCCTGTCTTGAATTTGCGGTTCAGCACCGTTCCCGCTTTGCAATAGAACGGCGTCAGCAAGGTTACCACCGTGCCGTTGACGTGGTGAATGGGCAGCACGCACATGAGTCGGTCCCCCGGTCCGAACCGATGCCAATCCGCAATGGCATCGGCATCGATCAAAAGATTGAAGGCCGTCAGGATCACTCCCTTTGGCGGTCCGGTCGTGCCGGACGTGTACACGATCAGCGCTTCATCTTCCAGGCTGGCGGCTCGTGGTTTGGAACGAGGGCTTTTCGCCGATCCTTCTCGCGGGCCTTTGGCCCGTTGGCTTCCTGCATCTTGAAAACCTCCGTCACCAAGAGCCACGACCTCGCGCAAAGCCGGAAGGTCTTGGCGAAGGCATTGAATTTCGTCGTAATACTCTTGCCAACAGAAGACCGCGGCAACCTCCGCATGGCCCAGGATGTAGCGCTTTTTCTCCGTGGGCTCCTCCACGTTGATCGGCACCACGGCTATGCCCAGCGTCCACGCGGCAAAGTACAGCAGGACCGTGAGATCATGGTTGAACAACACGGTCGCGATTCGATCCCCACGTCCAAGCCCCAGACCGTCATGGAGAAGAGTAGCGACCCGCCCGACCACCGCGCCAAATTCCGCGTAGGTGTACGTGCGGTGAATGTGCCGGTCGTCGTCATAGTAGGTCAGAAAATTCTTGTTCACGAGCGTCGGATCATAAATGTGGGACCGGAAAAACTCGGCAAACGACGTCCACGGAAAGGCAAACGGTGGGCCCGCCATCTGGTGGGCCTCGATGATGCGGCTATGCACGTCGATGGAGAGGGACATAGGCTTGCGGCGGTGGCCCGGTATAGAGCGCTCGGGGCCTGATCAATCGATTGTGGTCCTGCTGTTCGATCACATGGGCGCACCATCCCGTAATGCGTGAGCAGACGAACACCGGGGTATACAACTCACGGGGAATCTCCATCAGGAGGTAGGCGACGGCGGAGTAAAAATCGAGGTTCGGATACAGTCCCTTCTCCCGCTGCATGATCCCGTCGATGATCGTCGCGATGTCGTACCATCTGGCATCGCCGCAGGCTCGACTCAAGGCTTCAGCCTGCCGCTGGATGATCAGCGAGCGCGGATCCCCTTTCTTCAGGACTCGATGACCGAATCCCATGATCCGCCGTTTGGCCGCCAAGGCCTTGCGGACCCAATCCTCCGCTCGGTCGCTCGACTTGATCTCCAGGAACATCGCCGCGACCGCCTCATTCGCCCCTCCGTGGAGCGGTCCTTTCAAAGTGCCGATCGCCGTCGTGATGGCGGAATGGAGGTCGGTCAAGGTCGACGCCGTGACCCGCGCCGCAAAGGTCGAGGCGTTGAACTCATGCTCCGCGTATAGGATAAGCGACACATTCAATGCCTTGGCCATGGCCTTGGCGAGGTCATCGCCTTTTCGGCCGGTGAGGAGATACAACAGATTCTCCGCAAAGCCCAGTTCGGCTTGCGGCTGTACCTGCCGCTCGCCATGCGTGAGCCGGTACGATCGGATTATCATCACCGGAATCTGAGCCAGAAGCCGCACCGCCTTGCGGATGTTGGCCTCGTGAGAGCCGTCATGGGCGTCGGGATCGGTCATCCCCAGCAAGGAGACTCCGGTTCTTAAGACATCCATCGGGTGAGCATTCGATGGGATGACGCCGATGAACGCTTCCACCGGGCCGGGCAGAGCCCAGCTTGCGCCTAATTGAGTGAGGAAGTCTCGCAACTCCTTCTGCGTCGGCAAGGCCCCGAACAATAAGAGATAAGCGACCTCTTCAAAGGTGGCCTGTTCCGCCAAGTCCGCGATAGCATACCCCCGGTACCGCAAGCCGCCTCCCTCTTCATCGACCTGGCAGAGAGCGGACTCCCCGGCCACGATGCCTTCCAATCCCGGGCTGTACATGCCGGTCTTATGGAGCTCAGGAGAGCGGTTTTTCCCCATCGGTGGCCCCGAATGTTCTGTCTTCTCGTTCGTATTCCTCATACCGAAGCAAGTCATAGAGCTGCTGCCGCGTGTGCATGTGATTCAACCAGTCGCGCTGCGTACCACGTTGCCGTAACTCCTGGAGCATTGCCTCGACAGCCTTGGTCGCAACCCTGAGCGAGGTGACCGGGAACAGGACCAAGCGATAGCCAAGGTCTTCATATTCGCTCACCGTAAGATACGGCGTCTTGCCGAACTCCGTCATGTTGGCCACGAGCGGAACTT
>CAZZPI010000368.1:0-3197 GCA_964655865.1 uncultured Nitrospiraceae bacterium | reverse complement strand
CCATTCGGGAGGTCTCGCGTGACCCGACGTTGAAGAAAAAGATCAAGCTCGACGACGGGCGCCAACTGACCGCCGTGGAGATTCAGCGGGTCTACCTCGAGCAGGCCAAGAACTATCTGGACGTGCAGGACCACGATCCGCTCCTGGACGATGTGTGGAAGAAGAGGCTCTCGATCCTGGACCGTCTGGACGACGAACCGATGGATCTGGTGAGGGAGATCGACTGGGTGGCGAAAAAACATCTGATCCAGTCTTACATCGAGAAGAGGGACTGCGGATGGGACGATCCACGGGTGTTCCTCCTGGACTTGCAGTTCCACGATGTGAAGCGGACGCGCGGACTGTACTACTTGATGGAGTCGAAGGATCTGATGGAGCGGATCGTGGAGGAGGAAGCGGTCCAGCGCGCCATGTCGGTACCGCCCCAGACCACACGTGCCAAGGTGCGGGGAGACTTCATCCGCTTCGCGCGGGCGAAGAACCGCTCCTACACCGTCGATTGGACCTACCTCAAGCTCAATGGGTATTGGGAAGAGACGATTCTGTGCATGGATCCGTTCAGCGCGGTGAATCGCCGCGTGGATGAGCTGGTCTCGCAAGTCTCCGGCCTGCGGTTCTATCGATAAGGACATCCATGCTCGACGAGAAGCCTCGATGCTTGTCTGTTGGTGACCGGCGACTCATCACAGCCGTCATCGTGGTGGCCAGCGTCTTGCCGGTGGAGGTCGTGCCGCACACGCAACACCATCCGAGCGGGATTGACGGACAGTACAGCGGCAAACAAGGCCAGGTGCTGGTGGTGAAAGTCGCGGGCGAGGAAGGAGCCTCGCAAGTGGAAGGACGCTTTCTCGGCCGGAAGGTCCCGTTCTTTCCGGAATTCCGTCAGGGCGAGGCACCTGGCTATGTGGCCTTGCTCGGGCTCGACCTGCAGGAAGAGCCGGGCACCCATGAGCTGAAGGTCGAAATTCGCCACGGGGAACGTACCAGCCAGCTCAGTTACAATGTGCTGGTCCTCAAGGAGAAATTCAAGGTCGAGCATCTCAAGCTGCCGAAAGACCAGGTGGATCTGAGTGAAAAGGACGCGGCGCGCTGGAAGGAAGAGCAGGAGCAGGTGAAGAAAGCTCTTGCGGAGGAATCAGCCATGCGGCTCTGGCATGCGAGCTTTGTCGAACCGGTGCAGGGCAAGAAGACCGGGATTTTCGGGAGCGTTCGCATCCTCAACGGTCAGCCCCGCAGCCCCCACAACGGAGAGGACATCGGAGCCCCGCTCGGGACGGAGGTTGTGGCGAGCAACGACGGCGTCGTGCGATTGACTGTGGATCATTTCTTTTCCGGCCGTGGCATCTTTCTTGATCATGGACTGGGGCTTTATTCGATGTATTTCCATCTGTCCGAAATCCTCGTGAAGGACGGCGACCTCGTGAAGACCGGTCAGGTGATCGGCAAAGTCGGCGCGACCGGCCGCGCCACCGGTTCACACCTGCACTGGGGGATCAAGATCAACGGCGCCCGAGTAAACCCCTACGCGCTGCTCGATATCCCGTTTCCCAGGAACGGGACCGCTCCAAATTCTGAGTTTTCCTCGACTCCCATACCGGTCAAGGACTAGACTCAATCCAGTTCGAGCTTCAGACAAGATCCATGACACGGGAGTGAATCATGGGACTAGCGAAGCCGGCCGGCAGGACTCGCGAAGAACAGATCGCCCATCGCAGGTTTGTCCGCGCGCTCCAGCACGAGCCCTTGACGTGCGCGACGCCGAAATGCCCGGGGCCGGTTGAAACGACCGATCTCTCTCAGCATCAAGACCGTGTGAAGGTGTTCGGGGCCCGCTGTCAAACCTGCGGCTGGCAAGTCCGGATTTCCGGTCGAGGGGAATTGACGCCACCCTGGGACGATGCCACCCTGTTGATGATGGCCGACGAGCACCTCATGCATCAGCAGCCTCTCTGTCCCTTCGACGACACGCCTGTGGTCTTCCATTCTCTCCCCAATCCCCGGCGCAAAGCGAAATATCGCCTCTCCTGCTTCTATTGCGGCCGCCAGGCCGAAATGAATTGGCCGCCGCCAGAGGCTAAAAGGTAGAGCGACCTCGCCGATCCCCTGTGCTCGCGCACCCCGCACATCTGACAATAGAGCAATAGAGATGGAACTGTCGGTAGACGATGCGCTCGCCTGGGTCAGAGCGCGTCTCGACGCGCTCAGGGTGGGCGGGTGAGAATGATGCGCGCAGTCGGAGATCAGCCGAGGTCGCTCTCTGGGGACGGTAACGAGCAAGCTTGGAAGGAGCATTAGCCCTGATCCGAAATTCTTGGTCTAGCGGGCCCCACGCTTCCCCGCCTCCGGAGCGGCCCTTCCGGGGTTTGCCGGGCGGAACCCTTCCGGAATTCCCGTGCCTGTGGTCTGCGACCACAGTGGCGTGGTCAGTTCCGGCTTTCCTGCCCCGCAAACCCGCGGTGGGCGCCCCGCTCCTCTCGGCGAAGGTCGCGCTTGGCCCGCTGGACCTGCGAAATTGGTTTCGGATCAGGGCTAAGTCTCAATAGTTCTGGCAACAGGCGAGGAGGGTGAGGTCTTTGTCATGAATAGCATGAATAGTCGGAACAGCGCCGGCTTGCAGATCGTGAAAGCGGGGGGTAGGATTACATTCGGTCTTGCCAGAGACCAGGGCTTCTTGATTTTGAGAGGGCACTCATCGAGTGCTCGGTTGCCCTATGTTCCTCGGTTCCGCACAGCAGTCCGGCTCTCCTTCCCCTTCTAGTGCGTCCATCGTCACCAAGATCGGCGCGATCTTCGGTCTTCTCGCCCTGATCTACGTCATTGTCCTTTTTGTCAGTTTCCGCCTGACCCGGGAGCTGAACGGTGTGACCACCGCCGTGGATGAGGCCGGCTCCCTCCGCATGAGTGTGTATAAGATCGGTGTGCTGATCTCCGCCGCCACCACGAGGGAAACAGGTCGGCAGGCCATTCGGGACGAACGCGACCGGTGGTCGGTCACCTTCGAGGGGTTGCGGGCTGGGACCGATTCGCATGGACCACTGGGGGATTTGGTCCCTTCCATGACGGCTCGGTTACAGGAGATTTACGAGGCTTGGAACAATCAGTTGGCCCCGACCATAGAGCGGGCCCTTCAAGCGGACGGGCCGAAGCCGACGGATCTTCAACAACAATATCTGCGCAAGGCGGATGAATTTGTTTCC
>CAZZPI010000367.1:0-3206 GCA_964655865.1 uncultured Nitrospiraceae bacterium | reverse complement strand
CAAGGTCGCGTGGGATCGTAACGATGGATCTCTCATTCAGCGACATTCTGGGCGCCTGGGTGGCGACGGGCTTGACCCTCTTCATCCTGTCATTCCTCTATCGCGACAATCCGCTCTTCAAACTCGCCGAACACCTGTATGTGGGTGTGTCCGTCGGCTACACGATCGTCAAGGCCTACGACACGGTCATCCTGCATCTCATCATCAAGCCGATCGTCGAGAACGGGGAGTGGGTGCTGTTGATTCCCGTCGCCATCGGCATGTTGATGCTGACCCGCTACGTCCCCAAGGCCGCCTGGTTGTCGCGCTATGCTTTCGCCTTCATCGTGGGCGTCGGGGCCGGGCTTGCCATCCCGCGCGTGATTTCGTCCTACATCCTCAAGCAGACCGAAGACACCGTTCGGCCGCTGCTGATGCTCGTGCCGGGCGAAGGACTGACGTTTACTTGGAATCTCCTGAACCCGGCCAGCAGCGTGAACACCATCGTCATCCTGGCAGGCGTCAGCTCCGTTCTGTTCTACTTTTTCTTTTCCGTCGAGCATACGGGCCCGGGCAAGGCCGTAGCCCGCACGGGAATTCTCTTCCTCATGATCGCCTTCGGTGCCGCCTTCGGCTATACGGTCATGGCCCGTATGTCGCTGCTCATCGGGCGGCTCACGGACCTCATCGAATTTTCAGATCCTTCCTACGGCCGCCCCACCTTGTGGATGTTGCTCCTCACCATCGGCACGCTCCTGTACTTAAGTCGCCGCCGCCAAGACGAGCCTCCGGAATCCCACTGAAGGTCAAGGCTGAGGTTTGGATAATATCAGACCGCAGCGGCATTTCCGCCGCAACGTGTCCTTCACCTCGACCTCGTTGGCCGGTTGCAGCACCTTCAACCGGTCCATTAGAATGGCCGACGACCTCATGACGACCACCACAACCAAAGATCCGAAGCAGTATCCGCTTCTGCGGAATCTGCAGTTCTCCCCGATCAAAGAAGGCGAGGACCAGTACGTCGTCCTGTGGGATCCGACCGGCCTCAGCAAGGAGAAGCTGGTCCTCCCGCTGAACTACTTTTTCATCGTCCAACATTTCGACGGCGAGCACTCGATTCAGGATATCGGCGTGCTCTACCTCAAGCGCTTCGGTGAATTTCTGATGCCGAATAAGTTGGAGCAGTTGGTGGCGGACCTCGAGGGCAAATTGTTTTTGGAAGGAACGCGGGCCGAAGAGGCTTGGCGAGAGCTGCGGACGCGCTATCGGGAGAGCCCCGTCCGCGCCGCCGCCTTCGCCGGGCGCAGCTATGAAGCGGACGGTGAAAAACTCAGACAGCAGCTTGAAGGGTTTTTCACGTCGAAGGAGGGGCCTGATTTCAAGCCGTCAGAGAACAAGGGCAAGGCGATCAAGGGACTCGTCGCGCCGACCTACGACCTGAGGCAGGCGGGGCCGATCTATGCGTGGGCCTATAAAGAGCTCCAAGACGCGGCACATCCGGACCTCTATGTGATCCTCGGAACGGCCTATGCCGGGCTCGATCATTTGTTTGCCGTCACGGATAAGGATTTTGAAACGCCCCTCGGCCTCGTTCGAGCGGACCGGGATCTCCTCACCCGGGTCAAAGAGCGCTTCCCGATGGCGTTCGAAGAGGACGTCTGCCATCAGGCGGAACATGCCGTCGAGTTTCAACTTCCTTTCCTCCAGCACATCGTCGGCACGAAGAAGCCGGTTACGATCGTGCCGATCCTGACCTCGTTCTCCGCGCCCAGCCTCTCCGATCGGCAGGTGCGGCTGTCCGTTGAAACGTTCCTAACGGGATTAGGTGATCTGTTGAACGGGTGCAGAAGAGACTATTGCGTGGTAGCGGGGGCCGAGTTGGCGCATCTTGGCCTGCGGTACGGCGATAGCGCGCCGCCGACCGACTTTTCGTTCCATCGCTGCATGCAGAACGATCTGGAAATGCTGAAGCATGTCGAAGAGCTCAAGCCGGAGGAGTTCGCCGGGTATATCCAAAAAGAAAACGACCAGCGCCGCATCTCCGGCTTCTCCGCCATCTATTCCTTGCTGCGCCTGATCAAAGCCGAAAAAGGACAGGTCCTGCGCTACGACCGCGGCATCACCGATCAGTACAATTCCACGGTGACGTACGCGAGCATGGCGTTCTTTTAGCATTCGCCGGCCGACACGAGGGGCTGGGTAGACTGAGTGATCTTTCTAGAGGGTAAGCAGTTCATTTATTCACGAAGAGACCGAAAAGCGCTGGAGGACATGGCCTGAGCCCAACAGTTTTTAGAGCAGGAGGGTTCCGCTTCTACTTCTTCTCTCGCGAGGAAACACGGCTTCACGTTCATGTTTATTGTGAACGCGGGGAAGCAAAGTTTTGGTTGGAGCCAAAGATTGAACTGGCCCATAATTCCGGCCTGACAGCCCGGCAAATCCGGGTAGCGAAAACTCTCATCGAGGAACATGAGGATGAAATCCGCAACGCTTGGCAAAGACATTTCGGGCGCTGAGGTGACCAATATTTCCAAGCATGGGTTCTGGTTGCTCGTGGCCGACCAAGAGTTTTTTGTTCCGTTCAAAGAGTTTCCCTGGTTCAAGGATGCGTCGGTATCAGAGATCCTGAATGTTCAATGGCTGCAGCTTCACCACCTGTATTGGCCAGATCTCGACATAGATTTGGACGTGGAATCCATCAGGTATCCGGAAAGGTTTCCACTTATTTCAAAAATATCGCGCGTAACCAGTCGGTCCACTCGGCACACCAAACCCCGCCGCTGAGATAGGCGTTAGGGGGCAATTAAGGGAGCATTCCGGCTTTCTAAGCATGCGGAGTGAATTACCAATTGTAGAATTTCCGAATAGCCCCGTTCTTGCCCGCGCGATTTTCTCCTTTAGTCGGTCCGTGACCCCCAGCAACAGGGCCGTGCCCGGGGGGAATCACTGGTAAGTGCCCCCTCCAGGTGCGGGATTTTTGCCCTTTACTATTCTTTCACCTCGCAGTAAGCTTCCTGCGCCCTGCATAGAAAGTCTTCAAAACGAGATCCGCTCGGCGGCATCACGGCTGACCGGCCCTCCGGTCCGATGGAAACGAGCAGGCCATGGAGCGGACCTTTCCGGGTGGGCTCTCAAACTGTAATTTCACCTCTCGATGCATCCTCTCTCAGCCAAAGACTGACAACTGAGCGGAAAACCCACACGAGCTTGAGAGCACCGGCTGCACG
>CAZZPI010000366.1:2863-3208 GCA_964655865.1 uncultured Nitrospiraceae bacterium | reverse complement strand
GAACGGTCCGGCTTCAGCTGTCGTTAGACTGGCGCCTGCAATCAGTCCTCGAACGGTCCATTCGGCGCTATCCTCAGGTCGTCCAGGTCCTGCTCAGGATCGGGGCCTATCAGGTGCTCTATATGGATCGTGTCAACCGAGCGGCGGCCGTGAACGAGACCGTCGAGGCTTCCAAGGAGTTCTCCAGACAGCTCGGCCGCGACTGGAGCGGGTTCGTCAACGGTGTATTACGCAACCTCCTGCGGCAACCGGAACCTTCCTTGCCGGATCCCGAGAAAGACCCGGTAGCGGCGCTGGCGATCAGACACTCTTGCCCGAGCTGGATCGCATCGCGGTGGCTCGCCC
>CAZZPI010000366.1:0-2853 GCA_964655865.1 uncultured Nitrospiraceae bacterium | reverse complement strand
TATAATCGCGCAGAGGAAGTGTGCCGACAATCCGCTGAAGTCCCAGGGTTGACGATCAGGGTGAATCGGCTCAGGATCGATCGGGAGAGCCTGCGGCTTCGATTGCAGGCGAACGGGGTTCAGGCAGAACCCACGCGAGTGAGCCCGGTGGGACTGAGGCTGGGAAGGTGCGGAGCCCCGGCGTCGTTACCCGGCTTCAATGAAGGGCATTTTTACGTCGAGGATGAGGCGGCCCAACTGATCCCTCCCCTCCTGGCTCCGAAGTCGGGAGAGCGTATCCTCGACCTTTGCGCGGCGCCCGGAGGGAAATGCACTCATCTGGCGGAGCTCATGAACGATCACGGGGAGATCGTCGCGGTAGACCGTCAGCAGGCGCGTTTGATGAAGCTGAAGGAGAACATCACGCGATTGGGCCTGTCCTCCATCCGCCCGTTATGCGCCGACGCGAGTCGGGAGCTCGTCTCGCGTTTGAAGCGGAAGGAGGTGCAGCTGTTCGACCGCATCCTGGTTGATGCGCCGTGCAGCGGGCTCGGCGTCTTGAGGCGGAACCCGGAAGGCAAATGGAAAAAGCAGGCCTCGGACCTTGTCCGCCATCAGCGATTACAGACTGAATTGTTGCGCGCCGCCCGCGAACTCTTGCGGCCCGGCGGCTGGTTGGTCTATAGTACCTGCTCCACCGAACCTGAAGAAAACGAAGAGGTGGTGGAACGTTTCTGCCGGGCGCACCCCGAGTTCCAGCGAGAGACCGTCGCGCCCTGCTTGCCTTCTACGGGTCTCTCATTCCTGACCAGCCGAGGCGAATTCTCCACTGTTGGGAATCATGAGGGTATGGACATGTTTTTCGCGGCGCGCTTGAGGAGGGTCGTTTCATGAAGCCGCGCAAGGTTCTTATTGCGCCCTCGATCCTCTCCGCCGACTTCGCCAGGTTGGCCGAAGAAATCGCCCGAGTCGAGCAGCACGGGGCCGATCTGCTTCACGTCGACGTGATGGACGGGCACTTCGTTCCGAATTTGACCGTAGGCCCACCGGTGGTGGAAGCCATTCGCAAGGTGACGAAACTGCCGTTGGATGTTCACCTCATGGTGACGAATCCCGATGCGCTCATCCAGGAGTTTGCCGAGTCGGGCGCGGATTACCTGACCGTGCACGTCGAAGCGTGCCCGCATTTGCACCGGACCGTCCAGTCCATCAAGGAGCGCGGGGTCAAGGCGGGGGTGACGCTCAATCCGGCGACGCCCATCGGATCGCTGGAGGTGATCGTCGGCGATGCCGACCTGATCCTAATCATGTCCGTCAATCCGGGATTCGGCGGCCAGCGGTTCATCGAGAGCGCGTTGGAAAAAATTGCGCGGGCGAGGCGGCTCATCGACGAACAACGTAGTCGAGCGTTGCTGGAAGTGGACGGCGGGATCAAGATCGAGAATGCCGGTCACGTCATCGCCGCCGGTGCGGATATTCTTGTCGCGGGTTCCGCGATTTTCTCCAGTCGGGATTACGGGGCGACCATCGCCGCGTTGCGCGGCGCCAGTCAAGCCGCCATGGCTCCGTCCGCCGGGCGCATGACCGCTCATACCTGAACCATCGCCGGTGGCCAACCCTTCCCTCATCGACAGCCTCCATCCGCTTGAGATCAAAGTTCTCGTGGCGATGAGCCGCGACGAGTCGCGCGCCGTACCGACGGAGGAACTGGGTCGCCTTGCAGAGTTGGAGCCGTCGCAATTGAGCATGGCGATCGAGTGGCTCTTGGCGAAATCCCTGGTCCGCATGGAGTCCGAATCCGTGACGCCCTTCGTGTCGCTGACGGAGGTGGGGGAACGATACTTCGGCACCGCGGTTCCCGTCGAACGGGTGCTGTCGATCGCTCGTGAAGCGACCGCGCATGGTCGGCGGGTGACCATTCAAGATCTTCAGCACATCGAGGGGTTGGAACCGACCGACATCAGCGGCGCGGTGGGCTGTCTGAAGAAAGAGGGAGCGATCCTGATCGTTCAAGGCGGATGTCTCGAGGCGACCGGTCGTCCCAGCCCGACGGCTGAAGCGATTCGTTCGTTGCTCGGGGAGTTGCACGGCGGTCCGCGCGAATTGGATTCCTTTCCGGAGTCCATGCGACGGGTCATCCACCAGCACGCGGTCAGGCGGGGAAATGCCAAGGAACCGTTTCGCGTCGACGAGCGCGTGACACGAGCCTTCGTCCTGACGGATGAGGGAAAGACCGCGGCTCAGTTATTGGCCGGCCAGGCTGCAACCGAAGAAGTGTCGCAACTGACGCCGGAGTTGTTGAAAGACGGAGCATGGCGGACCAAGCGATTCCGGAAGTACACCATCAATCTCCCCCCGCCGAGGATGGCCCTGGGGAGGCGTCATCCGTATAAGGAGTTTCTCGATTCGGTCAAGCACAAACTCATCAGGATGGGGTTTCAGGAGATGCGCGGGGATCTCGTCGAGACCGAGTTCTGGAATATGGATGCGCTCTTCATGCCTCAATTCCATCCAGCCCGCGATATTCACGATGTCTATTTTGTGAAAGAGCCCACGCATGCGCGTTCTCCGGCATCGGAGGAAGCCGTCCTTCAGCGCCGAGTCGCGGAAACCCACGAATCCGGAGGCCGGACCGGGTCGACCGGGTGGGGGTACAGGTTTGACATCGAACGCAGTAATCGGCTTGTGCTTCGTAGCCAGGGCACCGCGGTCTCCGCTCGCACGCTGGCCGCCAACCCAACCATCCCCGGAAAATATTTTTCGATCGCGCGATGTTTCCGCTATGACCAGGTGGATGCCACGCACGCGACTGACTTCTTTCAAATCGAAGGGATCGTGTTGGGGCGGGACATCAATTTTCGCACGCTCCTGGGG
>CAZZPI010000365.1:0-3208 GCA_964655865.1 uncultured Nitrospiraceae bacterium | reverse complement strand
AACGGCGGTCCGCTCGAGCTTCGCTTGGCGCCGGCGTTCTTCTCGATTCATGTGAGGAAGTATCCAGTGTCGCCCGGATCGTCCGAGGGTAAGAGCCTAACGCAAACCGAACGACCGGGTCAAAGGCGCCGGAGAGGCGCTGGGGAGGAGGAGCGAAACAAGCAAGTGGGTTGAGGACTCTATCCGCCCGCCTCAGTTACGATAAAGCGATCAAGAGCAGGCGGCGCGCGCTAGCGAGGTTTGGAGGGGGGTTAGGCGGCGACCGCCGAGATTGCTCGGCGGCATCGTTGTCCGAGAATGTCGAGCGCGGCGACGCGGTAGGCCTCGGCATACGTCGGGAAGTTGAAGATGTTCTCCACGAACAGATCGACGGACGCTCCCTGCTGCAACGCTAGCTGAGCCAGATGGATCAGCTCCGTCGCGCCCTCACCGATGATCTGGACGCCGAGCAGGGCGCGCCCCTCCGGGTCCGCGACCATTTTCAGGAGCCCTTCGGCCGCCCCGGCGATCTGCCCCCTGGCCACTTCGTTGAAGCGCGCCCGACCCACGAGGGGGCTTCGATATCGCTCGCGTGCCATGTCCTCATCGAGCCCGATGGCGGACATCTCCGGCAACGTATAGATGCCGACGGGAACCTGATCTCTGGCGTTCCCAAGGGGCAGGCCCAGTGCGTGCGAGACCGCGCGGCGGCCTTGTTCCATCGCGGTTGCCGCCAGCGCCGGGGGGCCGGTCATGTCCCCCACGGCGTAAATGTGCGGCACGCTCGTCTGGCAGAATTCATTGACGCCGATCACGCCCTTCGGCGAGACGGCGATGCCGGCCGCAGCCAGGTTTAAGTCCTCGACATTCGGTTGTCGCCCCAGCGCCACCAGCATTTTTTCCGAACGGACCACGCGTCCGTCATCCGTCGTCGTCACCACGTGCTGTACCCCATCCCAAGCGACCTGTCGGATCGCTTGCTTGCCGATACACCGTCCCCCCTGCCGCTCGAACTGCTGGACGAAGTGGCCGACAATCTCCTTGTCGAGGAACTGCAACGGCCGTTCCGCCTTGTCGATGAGCGTGACCTCGACGCCCAGCAGCGCGAAGATCGACGCGTACTCGCAGGCGATGACGCCGCCCCCCAACACGGTCAACGACTTGGGGAGATAGATCATGGACAGGACAGAGTCGCTGTCGAGGATGTGTTCATGATCGATGGGAATCTCTCGCGGAGCGCGTGGGCGCGACCCCGCCGCGAGCACGAAGATCTCCGCGGAGAACTGCTGGGTGATCCCGTCCACGGACACCATTTCGACCTGATGCTCCGACACCAGCCGCGCGCGTCCGTGGAGATAGGTGATCCCGTTGCGACGAAGCTGATCGCTCATGTATGCGTCATGCGCACGCACCACTTCATCCACTCGGTGGAGGAGACTCGACAGTTGCGTTTCCGGCTGCAGGCGAAATTGAAAGGCGGCGCCGAGGCGGGCCATGCGAAGGAGTTGCAACGCGCCTTCCCTGAGCGTCTTGCTGGGGATCGTGCCGCGGTGGACGCAGTTCCCCCCGATCCCTTGCTCACGCTCGATCAGGCAGACGCGCTTGCCGGCCTTTGCCCCTTGGATGGCGGCCTTCTGTCCGGCCGGACCGCTCCCGATGACCAGGATATCGTAGACCGACGCAGCGCTCATAAATTCATCGCCTTCACGAGACCGCGAATGCGATCTCTCGCAGCGATCAACACATCCACGTCATCAGGATAGAGGTTCAGGTCCACTAAGACGTGATCCTCCCGGAGCTGCGCTTCCTCAATCTCAGCGGGCGTCAACAAATAGGTCGCAAAGCGGTCCGCCAGGTAGGTAAGGGCACATTCCTGCTTGAACTTCGGCGCCTGTTCGTAACGCAGATAGAACCCGATCGATTCGGCGACTTGCTTCGGCAATGCCCACTTCTCCGCGATCAACACGCCGACTCGACCATGGTACCCGTCGACGAGCCTCAGGAGCACCGATGGCTCGACGGTCACGCTTCGCTGGCATCCGATCGTGACGAGGGTTCGTAGCAAGACGGGCTTCCCGATGCAGTGGAGCAGCCCGCACAAATAGGCGCTCTCGACGTTGTAGCGGCGAAGGCGGGCGATCTCCTTGGCATAAGCCCCGCTGGCCAGCGCATGATGCCAGAGGTATTTGACGAGCGGCTCGTGGCCCGGAACCTGGAACGTCCCCGCTTTGATGGAGGCCGTAAAGGCGATTTCCGACAGGAGGCTCATGCCCAGCATGGTTACGGCATGCTGGAGCGATAGGATCGGAGTGCGCGGCATATAGGCCGGCGAGTTGGCGATGCGCAGTAGGTGCGCCGCCAAGGCCTGGTCCTGATGAATCAACGCGGACAGCTTGGCGGCATCGGCTCGGGGATCGTTGACCAGCGTGAGAAGTTGACCGGCCACTTGAGGTAAAAGCGGCAACTCCATCGCGCCCTGGTCGATGCGTTGCGACAGTTCTTGCTCCAGCTCAGCCGTGGCGGTCTCAGCCTGTGATGGGCTCACCGGGTGCCTCGCAGACCGGTAGGAAGGGTGTCGTTGCCGTGCATTGTGCGCGAGTACACCCCCTTGTCGGTCGAATCCGGCTAAAACCTTAACCCCGAGCGACATTTGCGGGATCATCCCGAATCACACTTGTATGGGAGCACTGTGCCTTGGTAAAAGAATCGAAGGGATGTTTTGAGCAAGTGAGCCGATTCTTGCTGCCATGCCGCTAAAGTTCGCACTGTATCCAGGCTGCGCGGCCAAAGGCGCCACGCCGGAGCTCTATCAATCCACGATGGCGATCATCGGCCGGCTGGGGATCGAAGTGATCGAGCTGATCGCTGCCTCCTGTTGCGGAGCAGGCGTGCTGGGCGAGGCTGATCCGGACGCAGCCTTGGCCTTGAATGCGCGGACGTTCGCCCAAGCCGAGCAGCTCGGTCTGGACGTGATGACCATATGTGGAACTTGCCAAGGGGTCATGAGCGCGGCCAACCGCCGCCTCAAGTCCGAGCCCGGGCTACGGGACCGCATCAACACCCTGCTCGCTCCGGAGGGGATCACCTATCGAGGGACGATTCAAGTGTAGCATCTGTTATGGATCGTAGTGCGGGAATTCGGCACGATGGCCCTCACCTAAAAAATCCGGCGTCGGCTGACGGAGTTCCGCATCGCGCCATTTTACGGCTGTTATATCCTGCGCCCTTC
>CAZZPI010000364.1:0-3220 GCA_964655865.1 uncultured Nitrospiraceae bacterium | reverse complement strand
TTGCTTCAACTGATACTCTCGCTTGTTTCCGACTCGGTCCTCCACCAGCACGCCGGAGGCGATCGGCGTCAGCTTGAACACGCCTCCCGCCTCGCGGCCTTGAAACGAGCCGCCTAACTTGATCTTGCCGACCGTCGGGCTATTCCACGTGATCGTGAGGTAGGGATCGCCATCCCGATCGACTTCACGAGGCGCTTTAATGGTCCGTAGAAGGTACTGCGCAGCATATTCATACTTGGTCTTAAACATTCGGTTCCGATCAGGGTCAGTGGGCCCGAACGGCTCCCAGGACACTTTTTCAAGGACTAGTTCATCAGGCCCTCCTTGACGTTCAAACGCTACCTTCCGGCCGTCGAAGTCGGTGATGGATTTGAGCCGGGGAATCTCAGCCGGACCGAACTTGTACTCGCACAGAAAATTCGTCCCCAGCGTGTCCTGCCCTCGATTCTCATACTCCAGCGTGTAGGAACGATTGTTCGTATCGATGATGGAGATGAGGACCGGGTTTTGGGTCAGCGGGTTGAGCGGGCGTCCTGCGTCATAAATGAACGTCATCAAGTTTTCGTTGCGGTCCGCGCTGTAGATAAGCTGGCCCCGGCAGTTGAAGATGTAGCGGAAGCCATACTTGTCCCGCAGCACATAGAACACGCGTTCGGTGAACAGGACCCCCGGTTCATAGGGATCGGGGAATTTCTCGACATTGGGATGTTGCCCGAACGGATGGCCTTTATAGGGATCGCCCATGATCGGTTGATCATCCGTAAGGACATAGCGTTGGATCTCGTGAAAGGCCCCGCGCGGAGATGTGTACGTCGTGACGTAGGCTTTAAACACCTTGCCAAAATTCTTGACGATCCTGGCGTTGGGATACTTATCGGACTCCTTCTCGTCCACATCATACTTGTCAACACGACCCTCTCCGTTGAAATAGAGGAGCGCCACAATATTCTCCCCAAGCTGCTCAATGAACAGGCCGTTCTTGGTCGTGCGCTTGGCGAGCGGCACAATCCGCTTGTTGTAATTGAAATCCCACTTGTGCCCGAGAAGCCCGCCTTTATTCGTCTCGACATTGCTCCGGTAATGACGGGTGAACGCGAACGGATACCCAACCGACTTCACGAAGAGGTCCGTTGTACTCTCGAAAAAGGACAGGTCATGCAGGAAGACTTGATAGGCGCCGATGGCCGGTTCGTTAAATGCCTCCTGCATCTTAGGGGGCTTCAGGGGATCGCTCGTGATCGGGTAAAACAAATCCACGCCTATCAGGCGGCAGCAGGGTTTCAACTGTTCGCGAGGAGGGTCCTCGGGGGGCGGAGGCTTCTCCGGAGGTGGGGGCTCCTCAGGAGGTGGAGGCTTTTCCAGTGGAGGTGGAGGAAATCTGTCGCCGGTGGTTGTAGGTCCGAGCGGTTCGTCGGTCTGTCCACTCTCCGGACCAAGGGCGACGGGGGTCCCCGGAGGTTCTCCTGGAGGCTGGGCCTCGCCGGTGGGAGCAGGCGTTTGGTCGGCTGATGTCTCCGGTGGCTGCCCGGCTCCCGTTGCCTGAGCTACTTGGACCGAAGGCGGCACCACGGAAGCGGTCGGCTCTAAGGGAACTGAGCTGATTCCGTTGCGATCCTGGTCAAGGATGTAGCCATAGCTTCGGAGGGCCGCATAGCGGTTGGGGTCGGTAGCCTTTAATGCCTCGGCTTCAGGTCCCGTGATGAGCCCCAGGCCACTCAAATCCTTTCCCGGTGGCCGGAAGACCAGGGTCGCCTGATTCTGGATGGTCGGTGGGTTCAGCAGCTCGTTCGCCATCATCGTCGTTGTCATGGACAGCGATGGGAAAAACGTCGATATGAATGTACTGACAAGTACAGGTGGAGGAATGGGCGGAGCCGGGGGCGAAAAAAAAACCAGCCCACCCGACTGTCCAACCGCCGTGCCCGGTGGTAACGTCATGCAGGGAAACGTGGCACCTGAAGGAATTCCATTTATCGGTGTCACCGTAAAACAGGACTGGGCATACACAGGCCCTCTGGCGAAGAGTAAAATAAGGACTTGGATCATCACCGAACCGACTAAGGTTTGGGTACGCATACGCCACCCCCTATCGCCCGACTGTTCAAGAGTACGGTTCAAGGACAACTCCAACGCCCTCGTGTGATGAGGATTCGGTTCTGGTGTGCTCACCAAGGCACTACCGTTATGCCCATATTCCAGACTTGCTGATTGAAATCGAAGAATCGTACATTGGACGCATTGCGCGTGTAATCGTACCGAGCATAGGCCAGCAACCACCGAAAGAAGGGCCAGCTCAATTGCACGGTCACGCGATCGGTTGCGTCGATGCGACGAAACTCGAACCCGGTGGTTCCAGAGAGACTGTTCAGGTCGCTGTAATGACTGAACACCCGGCTGTAGAACACGTCCATATTGAGCGACCGCCACACGGGACCGGTGACGCCAGCTAGGACGCCGTCAGCTTCGAAATCGAAATCATTTCCCTCCGCGTCGTTCCACAGGTGGAAGTAGCCGACCCGCCCATGAAGACGGAGGCCGGGAATACGCAGGAACGAGGTCAAGGCCAGAGTGTGGGCTTCGCTGTCAGGATTCAGCACGGAAGGGACAGTAAAGAAGTAGGCCCCTTTAAAGTAGGAGTAGGCCAGCTCCACCGCGGCCCAGTTCGTCGGCCACCAGGCTACCGATGGTCGCAAGCCGTACTGGTTGCGGAAATTGTCGCCTCCAAGTTGCGTGAACTGGTTACTGACCTGGAGAGCAGCCGACAAGTCCGACCGAAACTGTTGCCGATAGTCCAGGTAGTTGAAGTGATCGATCAGATCGAATGCGCCAAGCCCTTCGTACACGTTGGCCAGAAATCGGTATCCCGCCGTGAGGGTGCCACCCTGAGTCACCTGTCGCGTGTAGCTCCCCTCGAGAATGGAATTGCTGAACCCGGCGTGCTTCCTTGAGATATCGGCGGGAAGAAGGATCCCGCTGCCGAGGCCGATGACGTTGCTGTTATAGCCACCGCCCGTGGAAAGGTTCAGACGAAAGGGCTGGGATGCTCGGCTAACGGCTTCGGCGAAGTCTGCTGCTTGTTGGCGAATCCCGCGGGCGAGGGGGGAATCCGGAGTTTCCTCCAGAATCGCCTGCAATTCGCGGCTCACCGTGTCGATGTCGTTGCGCGCGCGAGCCACGAAGGCTAAATACAGATGTACCGACGGCGCGAGCGAGGGATCGC
>CAZZPI010000363.1:0-3224 GCA_964655865.1 uncultured Nitrospiraceae bacterium | reverse complement strand
GCATGGCCCATCTCCGTCGTTGTAATCGCGAACGTCGAGTCTCCAAGGTCATATTCCACCCATTCCTTTCGGTAATGGTAGCTCATGTGGAGGCCAAGCACGTCCTCGTAGAAGGTGCGCGCCCGTTCCATATTAGAGACCGGGTAGGCGGTGAATGCGATGGATGTAATCATCGGGCAGGCCCTCCCCTCGTGGTTTCCAAGATGGGGATGAGCAATGAGTGTACCCTCTCCCCGGTGAGCGCCTGGGCGAAGATAATCTGTGCGGTGTTGCGGACTTCATCGCTGGCAGCCGGCAACGTTATGGTGAGCTGTGTGGTCTTCTTCCCCAATCCCTCAACGCACGTGGGGGATTCTGCATCGTCAGCAATCGGCCGATCATCTCGTCGCTGATCGCAAGCGGGATGAAAGCGTCCTGACGCGATGACACCTAACGCGCATTATTCATGAGCGGTTCTACTGCAATCGCGGATTCGCTGCTGCGACAAGCTGGCACGCGGGCTTCAAGCATGCCAGCGGGCGGGCTCGCCGCTCGGTCGGTCAACAGACTGTTTCAAGTCTGCCTCCCTTCCTCGCGGCTCCGCGCGCCCGTCTCGCCACGCGACTTCGCGATTTCGCGACGAACCGTCATGAATAATGCGCGCTAAGAGCACGCCGTGGTCAAGTGTGCTGTCTCGGCGTTCGAGCGGAGGGCACAACACCAAGGCCCTCCGCTCGGGCGCGGTCCTAGATTATTTCATTTTCTTCGGATCTTGATAGACCATCAGATGGGCGTAAGGCGTGCCTTCGAACATGATGTAGACGCCGGAGGGATTCGGCGCCGTCGGGAGCTGCGTGGCCTTCGCCTCGAACGGCCACATGACCATCCAGTGCGGCGGCTCCTTGACGATCTTGGCTCCAGGTTCCTCCTTCATGACGATCTTGTTTTCTTTTTCCCAGTGAGACCCGCCGCGAGCCATATAGGCAATGCCGGGCACCGTATTGGTCGGTTTCGGCGCATTATTCATGAGATCGATCATCCATTGATTGACGGCGGCGTCCATGCACATCGGATCCGGGTCAGGCAAATTCATGACCGTGGGAATGCAGGTGAAGCCATTGGTTCCGCTCTTGGCCTCCTTTAGCTTGCCGTCCTCCCCGTACACCATCACGGCGGCATCTTTCGCGATGTGCGCCGGCGCGGCGCTTAAGGCGAGCTGGATCTGTTTCTCCTGCGGCAAAGACTTGACCTCTTTGACCGTTCCCTTCTTGTTCGCTTTTTCTCCCGCCATGAGAGCAGTGGCAAAAGTGAGCGAGATGAAGACCGCCAGGACCACTGAGAGCGTCTTGGTCATAGGCCCTCCTTTCTGGTGAAGTGTTCTGATGGATCGTAGACGTGTTCAGACGGCCGTAAAGCACTGGTCTTGTTGAGCAGGAACAATTAGATAGCGTACGCGAACTTAAGTCAACACGTCTCCACGCTGCACATGTCGGGAGAGAAAAGCGAACCGGGTCAGTTGCCAGTTCGTTACGCCAGATAGGCCGCCACGATTCCCGAGAGTACGATTCCATCAAACGTGCCCGCGCCTCCGAGGCCGACGATGACGGTATCTCGGCGTATGCGCCGGAACGATGGCCACCATCCTGAGAGGCCGAACACCGCAAGCGGGTCTGCCGGCACCACCTCCGTTCGTGGAATCCGCTTCACCGGGATATTGAACGGACTTCCGGCCAGGATGCCGACCACCGCGAGGACCGCGGTCGTCGGGTCGAGTTTGAGCTTGATCAGCGCCGAAGTGAACAACTGGCCGAAGACGAGTGGCAGCGGCCCCAAGAGGACGAGGAAGAGTAGCAACGGGAACATGCCTGGAATTTTCATGGCTGAGCGGTCATCGGTTCGCTGCGATGAAGAAAAGATGACCCGGTGTCCCGCCACGCAAATCGGAATTGCCGAATCGGGGGATGACCGAAAACCGTTCGGCGCATCGGATGGCCAGGCGTGTTTCCGTCATGGTCGCCTCCGAGGTCCAGTATGCCTTCACAATGGTCACAGTCCGAGCCGACGTCAGGTAATCGATGTGCCAGCGGCGGACCTTTCTCCGGCGCCCATGTCGGGCCAGGCGGTGGCCGAGCGTAACCGACCTACCGCCCGCGGAGCCCACATAGCCGTAGAGACCCGGGGCAAACGGAACGGGACCCAGCGCACCGATCCGGATCCTGCGTACCGGCACATTCAGGAGCAAGACATAGGTGCCCCGTTGGTCCATCAGCTCGTGAGGGTCGGCGACCGCTGCCATTCCCCACTGTCGAAAGAGCCTTGCCAACGATGGCGGTATGCGGTCGGGATCATTCCTCATTTGGTAGCCAGAGCTTCCCGTTTTGCCCGCTCGGCCAACAGGTCGGCTTGCCTCGTCGGTTCCGGAACCCGGTACCCCTTGGCGCATGCGAGCGTGAGCCGAACGGCTTGCGCAAGGCCGATCCGATGGCCCACAGAAACGAAGATGGGGCGAACGCGATCTCGTGTCCGGACGACGGCTCCAATGACGCGACTGTGTTCATCAATGAGTGACGTGGTGGCTCCACGCGAAAGTCCGAGCGTTCGGTGCGTGCCGACGAGCAGCGACTTTGCGCAGCCGATCGTGGGCTTGTCCAGGCAAACGCCGACGTGGCAGGCGATTCCCGCCGCGCGCGGATGGGACAACCCGTGGCCATCGATGAAGATAAGGTCGAGATCGTGCCGGACCTTCTCGAAGGCATGAAGCAGCGCAGGGGCCTCGCGGAACGAGAGGAGGCCGGGGATGTAGGGAAAGCGCAAGCGCTCTTCACGGATGACGGTCTCGACCGGTTCCATCGAGGGGAACGCGAGGACCACGACGGCGGCAAAAATTCGCTGGGTCCCCGGATCGAAGGCCGCGTCCGCTCCGGCCACGACTCTCAGGCTGGGCACACGCCCGCGGGCGACGACCTTCGCGCGGAGCCGTTCCTGAACCTGGATGGCTTTCTTCGGTGTCACATTCCACGAATGAAAACGGTGGATCTTCATCGAGGCCTCGGCGCGTCCTCTTTCCTGGCCTTAGCGAGTCGATGCACAAGATCCTGCCAATGGGTTCCCGGCCAAAAGACGCGGCGACAGCGAGGGCACTGGAGGAACTCGCGATACTGCTGCGCGACATAGGGAGGAACCAGCGGAGCGGCGTTCTCGTGCGGGATGAAAGCGAGAGCCGCATTGCAGTCGGCGCAGCGGTA
>CAZZPI010000362.1:0-3228 GCA_964655865.1 uncultured Nitrospiraceae bacterium | reverse complement strand
TCTTGCACCTGGCCCGGGGCCCGCCACGTCTCAGATGAGCCCATAATCCTTCAGAGCGCGCATCAGCTTCTCGCGCGTGTCGGCTGCCATGGGACACAGCGGCAGGCGGAGCTCACCGTCGATCCTGCCCATCATGGCGAGCGCTTCCTTGACCGGAATCGGATTCGTCTCCAGGAACAGGGCGGCAAAGAGCGGCGACAACTTGTAGTGCAGCTGCCTTGCCTCTTCGAGCCGATTGGCCGAGAACGCCGTCACCATCCGGGCCATGTCCGACGGCGCGATGTTGGCCGTCACGGTGATCACGCCTTTGCCGCCGACCGCCATCATCGGGAGCGTGAGAGGGTCGTCGCCAGCCAGCAGCGTCAGACGGTCGCCGCAAAGCTGAACGATCTCGGACGCCTGCTGCACAGAGCCGCTCCCTTCCTTGATCGCCACGACGCTCTTAATCGCCGACAGCCGAGCCACGGTCGCAGCAGTCATATTGACCCCGGTACGGGAAGGGATGTTGTACAGCACCAAGGGGAAATCGACCGCTTCTGCGACGGCTTTGTAATGGCGGAAGAGACCTTCCTGGGTAGGCTTGTTGTAATACGGCGTAATCAGGAGCGCTGCATCCGCGCCCGCCTGCTTCGCGTGCTTCGTCAGCGCGATCGCTTCATCCGTGCAGTTTGAGCCGCTCCCCGCAATCACGGGTACGCGACGCCCAACGGCCTCGACGGTAAAGGCCACCACTCGATCGTGCTCGCCATGGGAGAGGGTCGCTGACTCTCCGGTGGTGCCGCAGGGGACGATCCCATGCGTTCCGCTCGCGATTTGCCAATCGATCAGTTCGCCGAGCGCCCGCTCGTCAACTTTGCCCTTCCGAAAGGGCGTCACGATGGCGACCAGAGATCCCGTTAGCATGGTTACCCCTCCACTCTTGCGCGATCAGCCACGTTCGAACGCCCTCCTTCTAGGCCAAGAACGCCGGAATCTGTTCGCCGCGGACCAGATCGTCAAAGCTCTCCCTGGCTCGAATCGCATGCACCTCATTGCCATGGACGAGCACTTCCGGCACGCGGGGGCGCGAGTTGTAATTGGAGGACATGACGAATCCATACGCGCCCGCACTCATGACCGCCAATACGTCGCCGGCCTTCACGACCGGCAGAGCGCGGTCCTTGGCCAAAAAGTCGCCGGACTCGCACACCGGCCCCACTACATCGACTGTTTCCTTGTGACCGCCGACCAACCGTTCTTCCAGAGGGCGGATCTCGTGATAGGCCCCATAGAGGCTGGGCCGAATGAGGTCGTTCATGGCGGCGTCCACGATGACGAATCGCTTCGCCTCGCCTTCTTTCGTATAGAGAACCCGCGTGGCGAGGATGCCGGCGTTGCCGACGATCACCCGCCCGGGTTCCATGATGAGGGTGCATTTCACATCATGCACCAGAGGTGAAATGGCGTCGGCCAAATCCTTCGGCTGGGGCGGCGTTTCGTCCGCATAGGTGATGCCCAAGCCTCCGCCGATGTTGATATACCGGATGTCGATGCCGAGGGCCTTGAGCGCCTCGACCAGCTTCAGCACCTTCTTCAAGGCCTCGACGAACGGCGTCACCTCCGTGAGCTGCGACCCGATGTGTTTATGGACGCCCACGACTTCGATGTGGCTCAGTGAAGTGGCCAGCTTGAACTCGTCCAACGCGCGATCGGCGGCGATCCCGAATTTGCTCTTCTTGAGACCGGTAGAGATGTAGGGATGGGTCTTCGGGTCGATGTCGGGGTTGATTCGCAGCCCCACGCGGGCCTTCTTGCCCAGCGAGGCCGCCACCTCGTTGATCGCCTGCAGCTCGGCCGAGGATTCCACGTTCAACATGAGAATGTCCGCATTGAGCGCATCGCGGATTTCCTCGGAGGTTTTCCCCACTCCGGCGAAGACGATGCGGCCGGCCGGCACCCCCGCCTTCAGGGCGCGGAAGAGCTCGCCGCCGGAGACGATGTCGACCCCGCAGCCTTCCTTCGCCATCAGACGGAGAATGGCAAGGTTTGAATTGGCCTTCATCGCGAACGCGATGAGATGCGGAATCGCATTGAAGGCGCGGTCGTACGCCCGCACGTGCCGCACCAAGGTAGCGTGGCTGTACACATAGCACGGCGTGCCCAACTCCTTGACGATCCGGCTCAGCGGGACGTCTTCGCAATACAACTCGCCATGCCGGTACTGAAAATCATGCATCTTGAACTTCCTCGCACACCAGCGTCGCGCCGTCGATCGACAATCCCTCCAGCGCCTGCTCGAAGGCCGCCTTGAATTTGCGATACCGGATCTTGGCGTACGGCAGGATCGTCTTCAGCGCCTCCCCGTCCGCGAGCGCCCGCAAGGCGTCGGGGGTAGCCTGCTTCACATGTTCGAAGTTGACGATGATGTCCAGCCGCGCCCGCTCCGCGGCCTCCCGAATTCTCTTCAACAGTTCCTGAGCGCCCCAACGGTCGAGCGTGCCTTCGAGGTTCACGAAGAGCGCCGCGAATTGATCATGGCGCTTGGTCTTGATGCTGAGCCAGAGTTCCTGAGCCGGCGCCGTGGTGTGGTCCAGACGCTGCCTGAGAGCGTATAACGCGTTAGGAATGAGCTGTCCCGTCTCCACCGAGGGGAGTTTGGCCTGCAGGTCCTTGAGCACATTCGCCACGGGCGATAGCGTCCCTTTCGGACACGTCCGCTTGACCAGCTTGTGGAATTCGCGGTTCATGACCCAGCGAGCGCCGAGACGCTGTCTCGTTCCGGACAGACGGTAGAAGATGTTGGGGAGCGAATAGAACTGGTGGTTGGCCCAGTAGAACCCCTCTTGCAGTTGCTCCGGCGTCATGCGGTTCGGGTAGTAGACCACGTGTTTCCCATCGTACTTGGACCAATCGCGATCGAAGATCCGCCCTCCAGCGTTGTACCGGTCGAATAACGCCGTGCCCGGTAACGGAGTCAGCACATTGAAGTACGCCAACTCGACCTGATTCTTGGTCAGGAACTCCACGGCCCGCTCGAACACGGATTCGTCGTCGTTGTCGAACCCGAACACGATCCCGGGATTCACCATGATCCCGTACTTATGGAACATCTGAATCTCTTGCGAGAATTTTTGCACGCGGTTGAACGACTTGTTGGTTTCTTCCAAACAATCCTCGTCCAGCGACTCCATCCCGACGAAGACCGACACGCAGCCGCTTTCCGCGGCCAATTTCACCATTTCCTCGTCG
>CAZZPI010000361.1:2052-3237 GCA_964655865.1 uncultured Nitrospiraceae bacterium | reverse complement strand
ATCAGATCCCACCAGCGGCCCGGGTTGGGATAGTCCGGCTTGCCTTCGGCCGTGAGGATCGTCGCGCCGTTCAGCAGCGGCCCGTAGACGATATAGCTGTGGCCGGTGACCCAGCCCGGATCCGCGACGCAGAAGTACACGTCGTCCTCTTTGAGATCGAAGACATACTTGGCCGTGATGTACGTGCCCACCATGTAGCCGCCGTGGACATGCACGACGCCCTTCGGCTTCCCGGTCGTCCCGGACGTATAGAGAATATAGAGGGGCGTTTCGGAATCCAGCCGTTCCGCCTCGCAGACCGGCTTCTCACCGTTGATCCAATCGTGCCAGTCGATTTCCTTGGGAGCCGACAGGGCGATCCCCGGAGTCTGTCGCCGCACCACGACCACGCTTTCCACGGTGCCGCAGTTGGTCAGCGCCTCGTCGACCACGCTCTTCAGGTTGATCACCTTCCCGCGGTCGTACCCCACGTCGGCGGTGATCACGACGCGCGCCTCCGCGTCCTGGATGCGGCTGGCCAACGCCGGCGCGCTGAACCCGGAATAGACCACGCTGTGAATCACGCCGATGCGCGCGCAGGCAAGCATGGCGATGATCTGCTCAGGAATCTTCGGGAGATATATGGTGACGCGATCGCCCTTGTTCAGGCCCAACGCTTTTAGGGCATTGGCGCACCGATTGACCTGACGCGCCAGTTGGCCGTAGGTGAAGACCCGCTCTTCGTTGCGTTCGCCGACCCAGATGACGGCGACTTTGTTGCTTTTTCCGGCCTTGAGGTGGCGATCGAGGCAGTTATACGAGATGTTGCAGGTCGCGCCGAGAAACCATTTCGCCCAGGGGTAACTCCATTCGAGCACCTTGTGCCACGGCGAGAACCATTCGAGTTCTTTCGCCACCCCGCTCCAGAAGGCTTCAGGATCGGCGATCGATTGCTTGTATGCGCTCTCATAGTCCTTTATATGGGCGGCGGCGATGGTCTTGGGAGCGGGATGGTAGACGTGGCTGTCCTTGACTAGGGTATCGATCTTCTCGTCCATCTGCGAACACCTCCCTGAATGTGGAGGATGGAAATTTCCCATCCGGCGCGGAGAAATCATTATGCGCAAGGCCCGCCGGAACTGCAACTCTTGTAAGACTTTGCTCAGAATAGGACACGTGGTTTCTCTTGAGATCGGGGCGTGAAAA
>CAZZPI010000361.1:0-2042 GCA_964655865.1 uncultured Nitrospiraceae bacterium | reverse complement strand
TGAGCCTGCGCGTAGTTCACGTTAGTCTATTTGATGATGAGCAACGTTCTCTCCGGTTTTCGTTTGGTGCTTGTCCTCCTCCTTGCGTGGATCGCGGTCGTCGTTTCGCTCGCGTTCCCCCATCCTGTCAGTGCCCAACGTGGGAAGCCGGAAGGGCTCTACTACAAGTCCTGGGCCGTTGTTATCGGCATCGAAAACTATCTCATCGCCCCCAAGGTTCCTGGAGCCATTGAAGACGCCAAATCAGTCGCCGCGGCCTTGCGTAACGTCGGGTTTGAAGACATTATCGAGGTGTACGATAAGGACGCCGCTTCCAGACAATTGCATCAACTACTGGCGGACTTTTTGCCTAGGAAGGTCGGGCGTATGGACCGCGTGGCCCTCTTCTTCATAGGCCATGCCGGCACGACCCGTGACGCCCAAGGCAAGGAGGTCGGCTACTTCGTTCCTTGGGACGCCCAACCGAACAACGTGTCGAAGGCCTTGACCTTCGACGAGATCAAGGAATTCACGCGGCGCTCGGCGGCAAAGCACATGCTCCTGATCTCCGGGACCGGCCTCCGTGGGTGGGAAGTGACCGCCGCGCAGCAATTGTCCCTCGAGGGGCGGGAAGCTCCCGAAGAAGAAACGGAGAAGCGGGCCGTGCAAGTCCTCACCGCCGGGGACAAGGGCGAGACGGTGCTCCGGCAGGATGGGAAGAGTTTCTTCGTCCAAGCGCTCGTGACAGGCTTGAGCGGAGCCGCCGATCAGAATAAGAACGGGTGGCTTATGGCCACCGAGCTGGGCGTCTACGTTAAAGACCAGGTGGAAACGGCCACCGGAGGAAAACAGCATCCGCAATTCGCGCAGCTCGACGGCGCGGGGGACACGATCTTGATCGAGGGACGAAAAGCCGCGTTCACAGCGGGTCCCGAGCCCAAGACCCCCGCGGAGCGGATGCAAGCCGCCAAGGCGCAGTATGACCAGGCCTTCGCCTTGCTCCAGCAACGGAAATCCGCGGAGGAAGCCCTTGACCGTTTGAATCGAGCGATCCAATACGATCCGACTTTCGGCGACGCGTACGTGCTAAAGAGCTATGTGCGGCTTGAAGTGCTGCCCCAGTTGGATGAAGCACTGGCCGCCGCCAAGCTGTCCGTGGAACATGCCCCCCAAAATCCGGACTCCCACTACACCCTTGGGTTGGTGTTAGAGAAACGCGGCCAGTTCGCGGAGGCGGAACGGGCGTACCGGCAAGCCTTGTCGGTGAACCCGAATTACGCCGACGTGTATTATTCGCTGGGAACTCTCTACGCCGATCAATTGAAGGACGACAAGAAGTCGGTCGAAGCGTTCCGCCGGTACCTCGAACTCGGCGGGGTGTCAGAGCGTGCGAAGTCGGCAGTGGAACAAGCCGGTGGTCAGCCGGCGCCTGGGAAGTAGAGAGCCGAGGTGTCACCGATGACCGATCGTAATTCGAACCTCCGCGTGTTTGCCGATCCGTCCAGGACAACAGGACTGCCGGATCATGTGCGTCAGTCTTTCGCCCCGCCCTTCAGATAACCGAGCCCGATTTTGATGGCTCTCCTCGTGATTTCCGCCCACCGCGCTTGGGGATATTCCGCCAACACCGCTGCCGCACGCGGATCTTGTACGTCGAGCTCCACCACCTTGATCACGCCCTCTTGAATCTGGACATCCGCCATGGTGCCTCCTTGTCTTCCCGTCATCGTGACTCGGGTCTTCCGTCGGATGATGATGCAGATGCGAGTCAGCCCTGGTTGTCAATCGCCCATGTTCTCCTGCGTTGACTCGCTCGGGGGTGCATGCTAGCATGAATTTTAAGAACTTTAGCGCTCCTTCGATACCACCACCAGATGCACCCAACTCTTGCCGACCGGTCGTCTTCAATCACCTGGGGGTCACTCCCGCACGTAAGGAGGAACAGCATGCAGTATCATCATGGTCGCCTGGCGAAGTTTGTGGGCAGCGGGCTTGCCGTCATCCTTCTGGTCGGACTGAGCGCGTGCGGTGGTCCGCCCAACTGGGTCAAGAAGGGTTCGGGG
>CAZZPI010000360.1:0-3244 GCA_964655865.1 uncultured Nitrospiraceae bacterium | reverse complement strand
GTGACTTCCGATCTCCCGCAGGTCGAAGTCGTCGCCTTTGATGGCCTGCTCGTCGACTTCGTGCAACGGATCGGGGCGCACGTCATCATCCGAGGGTTGCGGGCGATCTCGGATTTCGAACACGAATTTCAGATGGCCTTGATCAATCGGAGGTTGGCGCGGACCATCGAAACGGTGTTTCTCATGCCCAGCGAAGAGTATTCATACTTGTCTTCGACCATCATTAAGGATGTAGCGACTCACGGCGGCTCGCTCAAGGACTTCCTCCACCCTGAGGTGGAGCGCCGCTTGCGGGCGCGCATTCGGAAGGCTGTGCCGTGAAACTCGCTGCTCGCGCCGGACGTATTGCTCCCTCCCCGACTCTGAGTATCACGGCGACCGCGAAGGCCATGATAGCCCAGGGGATCGACGTCATCGATTTCTCGTCGGGAGAGCCGGATTTCGATACTCCGGAGCCGGTCAAGGCTGCGGCTGAAGCGGCTATCCGAGCAGGGTTCACCAAATACACGCCTTCTTCCGGGATCGACGAGCTTCGTCAGGCCATCATCGACAAGCTGCATGCCGAACAAGGCCTCCGATACGAGAAATCTGAAATCCTCGTCTCTTGCGGCGCGAAGCACTCTCTCTATAATCTGGCCGAGGCGCTGCTCGAGGCCGGCGACGAGATCATCATTCCGACTCCCTACTGGGTCTCCTATGCGGATCAAGCGCTCCTGAATGACGCCACTCCAGTGTTGGTGCCGACTCGCGAACAAGACGGGTTTGCCATCGACGCGGGCGAGCTGAAGCGGGTGGTCAGCCCCCGGACGAAGGCCATTATCGTCAACAGTCCGGGCAACCCCACCGGTGCGACGTACGATCGCAAGACCCTCGAAGCCATCGCGTCGCTCGCCATTCGGCACGATCTCCTGATCATCTCGGACGAGATCTACGATAAGATCTTGTACGACGGCGGCACGCATCTCAGCGTCGCCGCCCTCGGTCCGGAGATCAAAGCCCGCACGGTCGTGATTAACGGCGTCTCGAAAGCTTACGCCATGACGGGCTGGCGCATCGGCTATGCGGCGGGTCCGAAAGCCCTCATCACGGCGATGGCAAACATTCAGAGCCAAAGCACGTCGAACCCGTGCTCGATTTCGCAAAAGGCCGCCGTCGCAGCCTTGCGGCTGGGCGAACCGTTCACTCAGACGATGGTGAGCGAATTCGACCGGCGCCGACGCCGAATGGTGGCGCGGTTGAACGCCATGCGGGGGGTTCGCTGCTCGATGCCGAGCGGGGCCTTTTACGCGTTTCCCAACGTGGGCCAGGTCTTGCGCGGACGGTGGAACGGACGCCCGGTGAACACACCGGCTGAGTTAGCGACCTATCTCCTGCAGGACGCGAAGGTCGCCGTGGTGCCGGGTGAGCCGTTCGGCAGCGAGGAGCACATCCGGCTTTCCTATGCCACCGGCATGGAGGCGATCGAGCGCGGGCTCGATCGAATCGAGGAGGCCCTCGCCCACCTCACATGAGCATGCGAATGCGTGGGCATCATGCTCCCTGCAGTCCTCTTGACTCGACCGGAAGAGGAGTTACCCTTAACACAAGTGTGTAAGAACGGTTCAGGAAGGAGGCCTACCGGTGCCGATCTACGAATACGCGTGCCAGTCCTGCGCGCATCGCTTTGAAGTAAAGCAGAGCGTCAAAGATGCGCCTTTGACGGAGTGTCCCCGCTGTGGGAGGCACGTGAGGAAGCTGATTTCGTCCCCTGCCATCATGTTTAAGGGAAGTGGCTGGTACATCACGGATTACTCCAACAAGTTGAAGCCTCCCTCCACCGTCGACGCTAAAGACGCGCCGAGCTCAGGGGCAAACGCATCGCCGAGCGGCGAGGCTCCAGCGGCGACCCCTGCCACCTCCCCTTCTTCGAGTTCATCGAGCCAACCCGGCTCGCAGCCCGCCGGATCATCTTCAGCCGGCACGACAGGATCATCCACGGCGCCGTCCAAGTCCTCGACCTGAGGGCTCGATTTGCAGCTCAGAGCCGTTTCGCAGCCTGGGTCTTCTTGGTCGGCTTCTTCTTCGCCGAGGGGGATTTGTGAGCGGGCTTCATCGCGGCCTTGGCCGGAGCCTTGCCTCGGGTGAGCTTGGCGACTTTTTCCCGCTCTGTCGCGACGGCATGTTCTAAGTTTGCAATCTGAGCGGCTTTCTCACGATTGGTTTTGGTCAGTTCGTCGAACTGCACTTGCATGTCGTCTTTGGCCCTGATAGCCGCGGACAGTTGATTCTGAAGCTGCGCCTTTTCCATGTTGGCATTCTGCACTTCGGTCCTGAGTTGTTCGATTTGCGCCTGCAGCGCCGGCGGCCAGTAGTCGCACCCCGCCACGGCGGCAGCGCAACTCAGGCCGACCACGAGCATCCATCCCCCGCGATACCCCCTCTGTCCCATAACTCATCCCTCCTTCGGTTTCACTTCTCCAGGGTCATCCCCTGAACCTGCAACACCTGCTCCAAGGCGTCTCGGTCTACACGGCCTTCGCGCACCAGTTTCACGCAATCTCGTACATCGACCACGGTCGACGGCAAGCCTCCCGCGGTCGTGCCGACATCGATGAGCAGATCGATCTCGGTTCCGAACACTGTCCGGACGTCGTCAGCAGACGACAACGGAGGGGATCCGGATCGATTTGCGCTCGTCCCGGTGACCGGTCCGATCAACTCGAGCAGGTCCATCAACGGACGGTAAGCGCTCAGCCGCACTCCGATGGATTCCGTTCCGGCGGTCAACGCGTGGGGAAGTCCGGCGGCCGCCGCGAACACAAGCGTCAACGGTCCGGGCCAAAAACGCTCCATCAAGAGCCGCGCGGCGGGCGGCACGACTTGCACCAGCGATTTCAACTGCGCCTCATTCCCGATGAGCACGAGAACGGCTTTCTCTTCGGGCCGTCCCTTGAGTTCACGCAGTCTGGCGAGTGCGGCGGCCGAAAAAGGTGAGACCGCCAACGCGTAGAAGCTCTCGGTCGGCAACGCAACGACGCCGCCGCTTCGGATGGTGCCGGCGACGGCCTCAGCGATCCCGCGCCTGGCGTCCGGCGAATACAGCAGACTCCTCACCATGGGGACGCGGGTAGACTCAATGTCGATCATGAGGCCCCGGCACGCAGCGCCTTCAGGGCAATATCCGTCCGATAATGACGGCCCTCGAACGTGATCCCGCGGACCACGTCATAGGCTCGGCTTCGGGCCTCTTGCAAGGTCGGACCCA
>CAZZPI010000359.1:0-3255 GCA_964655865.1 uncultured Nitrospiraceae bacterium | reverse complement strand
CACAGGTCGCCGTTGAAGCAATCCCGGCATTGCCGGGCGCGCAATACAACCGCGGCTGCCGCGGGCTCTGCGCCAGCGTCCAGACCAGGGCGTGCTCGCGCCCCCCGCTGCCGACGACCAGAATGTTCACAGAAAATCCATGTGCGATAGGTGACGTGTGACCGGTGACAGGCCGGAAACCTATCCGGAATCGGTGGGAAAGATTCGGGATGACCGCTTCAAGAGGTCTCGAACCGATCGGTCGTCATGAGTCGTGCGTCACGAGCCATCAATGTCTGAAGTGTCTCATCCCGGTCATGATCATCGCCAACCCGTGTTCGTCCGCGGCCTTGATCAATTCCGCATCGCGGATCGATCCGCCCGGCTGAATCACCGCCGTGATACCGGCCTGGGCAGCGGCATCGAGCCCGTCGCGGAAGGGGAAAAAGGCGTCGGATGCCATGACGCAGCCCTTGATCGGCATTTGCGCTTTCATCGCCGCCAGCTTGACCGAATCGACCCGGCTCATCTGGCCGGCCCCGATCCCGACGGTCTGACCCGGCCTGGCATAGACGATCGCGTTCGACTTGACGTGCTTGCACACCTTCCACGCGAAGGCGCAGGCGGCATACTCTTCTTCGGTCGGCTTGCGGGCGGTCGGCACCTTCAACGATTTGAGATCGACGAGGACGCCGAGATCCCGGTCCTGCACGATCAGCCCGCCGACGAGCTTCTTGAGATCGTACCCCTCCTGCTTCACCTTGGTGAGAGGCCCGACATCCAATAAGCGCAGGTCTTTCTTCCGCTTCAACTCCGGCAACGCATCCTCGGCGAACCCCGGCGCGATCACCACCTCGACGAACGTCGAGGTGATTTCTTTCGCGGTTGCGAGATCGACCGGCCGATTGAACGCGATCACGCCGCCGAACGCCGACACCGGATCGGTCTCTCGCGCCTTCACATATGCCTCGACGGGGGTGCCCCCGAGCGCCGCGCCGCAGGGATTGTTGTGCTTGATGATCGCCACGGCACACTCGTCGAATTCCTTCGCCAACTCGAGCGCCGAGTTCGCGTCGAGGAAGTTGTTATACGACATGGCCTTGCCGTGGAGAATAGTCGCGCGCGCCACCGAGGGCTCATTACGCATGAGCTCACGGTAGAAGGCGCCCTGCTGGTGGGGATTCTCGCCGTAGCGTAGGGTCTCCATGAGCTCAAACTGCAACGAGAGCACCTTGGGGAATTTGACCTCGCCCCCCTGCACCTGTTTCTCGAGATATCCGGCGATGAGGCTGTCGTAGCGCGCCGTGTGTTGAAACACTTTCATCGCCAATTCGCGTCTCATGGCGTTCGTGACCGTGTTCCCCTTCAGCGCATCGAGCACGCGGCCGTAGTCGGCCGGGTCGACCACGACGAGCACATCAACGTGGTTCTTGGCCGCGGACCGCAGCATCGACGGGCCCCCGATGTCGATGTTCTCGATGGCTTCGTCGAACGTGCAGTGAGGCTTGGAGATCGTCGCTTCGAAGGGATACAGATTCACGACGACCACATCGATGGGCCCGATATTGTGTCGTTGCATCTGCTCGACGTGCGCAGGATCCGACCGCCGCCCGAGTAACCCGCCGTGAATCTTCGGATGGAGCGTTTTGACACGGCCGTCGAGGATTTCCGGCGAACCGGTGTAGGCGGCGACATCGGTGACGGTCACACCCGCATCGCGCAACGCTTTCGCTGTTCCCCCCGTCGACAGGATCTCCGCCCCGAGCGCTTCCAGCCCTTTGGCCATCTCGACGATCCCTGTCTTATCCGACACACTGATCAGCGCCCGCTTGATGCCGGCCATACGTGACTCCTTGGAGAACAATCGCAAAGAGATGCAGTTGTTGTCGGAAGGCGGGGCGCAGAATAACAAATGCCCTGAGCAAGTTCAAGCCGCAGCATCGCTGCATGAATTGGTGAGATGGCAGGTCTCAAGGTTGAATGAGAGACAGGAAGGAAGCGGCCGTCACAGCGACGTACTCCTATTATATAGAGGGCGGACCATGCGTGCCTGCGGCGAGCCGTACGCAAGGACCCAAACAAGTTGACGTTCAGGTGAGCGGGATCGTGACGGTGACTTCGTTCCCCGGCTCGTTATAGGTCAAATTCGGGAAGAACGAGCGGGCCAGGAAGATGCCGCGTCCGTTGGACTCGCCAGCCGGGCAGGAATCCATCGCTCGATTGAGATAGCTCTTCCACTGAAAACCTTTCCCCTCGTCCTTGATCCAATATCGGAGCACTTGCCGACCCTTGTCGTAGAGAACACGCACCGTTATGCGTCGTTGCTTGAACCGCGGGTCCTGCATCCGCCGGCGCAGCAGTTCATCGTACCGATCCCCCGCCAGCGCCTCTTCCTTTTCGCGAAAATGAATGTCGAGGCTGCCGTGTTCGATCGCGTTGAGGATCAGCTCATGCAGCATGGCTCGTAGGTGCAGCCGTTTCGTCGCCGGCAGCGTCAAGCCCGTGGTCTGGATCAACCACTCGGCGACGGTGTCCACTTGCGCCGGATCGGGTAACACGACGATCGTGTGCTCCACTTGCTCGATGGCGGCGGTATCATCGACGGTCCTGGGCAGCGTGGACAGCGCCCGATGGATCGCGCGGCCGAACTCTTCCGGCACCACCGGTACGGTGACCACGTCCACGGCGCCGGCCCGCAGGGCGTCCAGCGCCGTCCGCGGCCGGGCGGCATCCGAGATCACGATGACGGCGCAGGCGGGATGTTGCGTCCGAATCGCGGTGAGCAAGCGCACATTGTCTCGGTCCGATCCGTCGAGATCCACCGCGACGATGTCGGGCACCGCCATTTCCACCGTGGACAAGGCGGTCGACCGATCCGACGCCGCGATGACGGAGAGCCCGTAACGCTTGGCCTGCTCGACCAAGATCGATTGGGTCGCGGCGGAAGAAGTCACCGCGACGAGCGTGTGCGCGGTTCGAGCCGATGATGGGATCTGGTTCATATGCGCAACCTTTCTCTCTGCGAGGAGAAGGACGTTATCGACCGCTTCCTGGCCGGGTGCGCGGCGCACGCTTCATGTGCCGTCTCCGATGATCCGGCTCCTGCACGAGGGGCCTCTTACGATATCTCGATCCCGATGAGCGCGACGTCGTCGGGGAAATCCGGCTGTCCGCGCCAGCGCCGCGCCTCCTCGATGCACACGAGGAGACAGGCCGGGAGCTCCAAACCTCGACCGGAGGTGATTGCGTCGAGCAGCTTGGCGCGTCCCCAATGGT
>CAZZPI010000358.1:0-3283 GCA_964655865.1 uncultured Nitrospiraceae bacterium | reverse complement strand
GCGCCGGTGCTCTGCTCGCTGCTGCTGCAAGATCCGGTCAGCGAGGAAGACACCGCCCTCGTTCGCGTCGTTCGTCGTCTCTACCAAGGGATATTGGAGTGGGCGTTGCAGCATCGCGCGCTCGTCATCGGATCGGCGATGAGCTTGGTGCTCGTGGCTCTGGTCGCGTTGCAGTTTGTGGGAGGCGAGTTCATGCCGGCCTTGGAGGAAGGGAATCTCTGGGTCCGAGCCACGATGCCGGTGGATATCTCGTTCGATCAGGCGGCCAAGCTCACGAGCGAGATCCGCGGCATGTTTCGCGAATCACCGGAAGTGACCACCATCGTATCGCAGCTGGGCCGGCCGGACGACGGCACCGACCCCACGAGTTTTTTCAACGCGGAGTTTCTGGCGAACCTGAAACCGCCCAAGGAATGGAGGCCCGGGCTGACGAAAGAAGGGCTCATCGCAGAAATCGAACAGCGCCTCAAGACCATTCCAGGCGTCATCTTCAACTTCTCGCAGGTCATCCAGGATAATGTCGAAGAAGCCATGTCGGGAGTCAAGGGCGAGAACTCCATCAAATTGTTCGGTACGGACCTACGGCTGATGGAGAGCAAAGCGGTGGAAATCGAGCGTGTGATGCGGCGCATTCGTGGGGTCAAGGACCTCGGAGTCTTCCGCCTGATGGGTCAGCCGAATCTTCTCATCGCCGTCGATCGGGAGGCGAGCGCCCGGTACGGGCTGCAGGTATCCGACGTCAACGCCGTCGTCCAGGCGGCCGTGGGAGGGCAGGCGGTCACGCAGGTGTTCGAAGGGGAGAAGCTGTTCGAGCTCGTCGTCCGATTCCTGCCCGAATACCGTCAAGACCCCGAAGCGATCGGGAACATTCTGGTCAGTACGCCGGAAGGAGCCAGGATTCCGTTGAAGCAGTTGGCGACGATCACGACACAAACGGGAGCCTTCATCATCTACCGGGAGAACAACCAGCGGTACATCCCCATCAAGTTCAGTGTCCGTGATCGTGACCTGGAGAGCACGGTGAAGGAAGCGCAACAACAGCTCAAGACCGAAGTCCGGCTGCCGGAACGCTATCGGATGGAATGGGCCGGACAGTATGATCAGCTCAAGGACGAGCAGAAACGATTGTCGCGAATCGTCCCGCTGAGCTTGATCGTCATCCTCTTCTTGCTCTACTCGACCTTCAATAGTTTGACCAATGCCTTGCTGGTGCTTGTCGCCGTCCCATTCGCGCTGATCGGGGGCGTGTTGGCCTTGGTACTCACCGGGACCCACTTCAGCATCTCGGCGGCGGTCGGGGTGATCTCCACGTTGGGTGTTGCGATTCTCGGCGGCGTGCTGCTTATTTCACGGATCGAGGACTTGCGCTCGAGCGGCTTGGAGTTGAGACAGGCGATCCTCAAGGGAGCCGATGTTCAACTCCGTCCGATCCTCATGGCGACGCTGGGGGCCGCCATCGGGTTGCTGCCGGCCGCCCTTGCGACCGGCATCGGCTCGCAGGCGCAGAAACCGTTGGCGCGGGTCGTTGTCGGGGGAATGCTCACGGCGGCGGTCTTGATTCTGGTGGTCTTGCCGGTGTTGTATGAAGTGGTGCACCGTCGTGGAGAGCGACGGCCTGACCGAAACAGCGAAAGATAGGGATAGGCGATGGAGGGCACAGAATGAGGACCGTTCAAGGCAGGACCTTGAGGTTGTTCGCGGGCATGCTTGGGATCGCGCTCTACAGCGGTGTTTTGAACGGGCCGGCCGGGGCGGCAGGGGAGCTACGCCTTGTTCCAATGCCGTTCGAGGCCCCGCCCAAGGTGGAGAGCGTCCCGGACGTTTCGGTTCCTCGCAATACGGTTCAGCTCTCAGAGGAAGAGCTCAAGCGCGCCGAGGCGCTCATCCCGTTGCTCGAGGGCAAACAGGAGCTCTGGGCGATGGGAGAATTCGTCCACTTGGGCGACCCGGTCGTGCCGGTCTTGGTGAAAGCCCTCAAGATGCATGGGCCACGGGTCCGCTACAACGCGATCGAAACTCTATCCATGATGAAGGCCACGGCAGCCGTGCCGTCGCTGCTGGAGGTGGCCAATGAGCCGAACGAGCTCGCGCGCGTCAGGGAGCATGCCTTGCGCGTGGCCGTACGCCTCGATCCGGTCCTCGTCCCATCCACCATCGCGACCATGGCTAAAGATCCGAATCCCTCCGTGCGAAAGGCCGCGGTATTTGAGGCGCGGTACGTGCGCCGCAAAGAGGTGATTCCCATCCTTATCGACATGATCGGCGATGAGGAACGTTTCGTCGGGATCACCGCCGTCCAATCCCTCTGGACGGTGACACGCCACCAAACGGAGTTCCACAACTGGGAGACCTCGACGAAACAGGATCGCGAGGAGTGGGCGAAGGAGTGGATCGACTGGTGGGGCGCGGTGCGGGAGACCTTTGAAATCCCGGAACCCCACAAACCACGGACGGAGGTTCCCCGCGGATAAGCGCCGTTCCGTCGTTACCTTGCGGCTTCGAAGAGGGCTGTGTTATACAATTTTATCGTCGCACGGCGGTCGTTCTGCGGCATTCATCTCGACACGAGGCCGGTCAATGGCGTTCTTACAAATTGCAAAATTAGGCAATCCCGTCCTCCGAAAAGTCGCCCTCCCGGTCGACCTCGGAGAGATCAAGCGGCCGGCGTTCCAACAGTTCATCGATGACATGTTCGAAACGATGCACGACGCCCAGGGCATCGGTCTGGCGGCCCCGCAGGTGTCGCGGTCTCAGCAACTCGTCGTGATGGAATGCGCAGGGGAGGACGGGTTTCCCAAGACCGTATTGATCAACCCGTCCATCGCGTTCTATGGACCGAACCAGGTCGAGAACTGGGAAGGCTGCCTCAGCGTGGACGGGTTACGAGGTAAAGTGGTTCGACCGTCAATGGTGCGCGTGAAGGCGGTTGATCGCTTCGGCCGCCCGCTCGATTTCGAAGCCACGGGGCTGTACGCCGTCTGCATTCAGCACGAGCTTGACCATCTCATCGGCAAGCTGTTCCTGGACCGCATGACCGATCTCTCCTCGCTGACGCAGCTCGAAGAGTTCGAGGCCTACTGGAAGAAGGAACCGGCCGCCGTCATCTGAAATTATGAATTATGAATGCTGAATGATGAATTATCTGAGGCGGCCGCAATTCAGAATTCATAATTCAACATTCATCATTTCATAGTGAAGTCTCTCTTTCGCGTCCTTCGCTTTCTCGTCCCCTATCGACGCCTGGCTGCTCTCACGCTCCTGTGTGCCGCGCTCGCGACGGCCC
>CAZZPI010000357.1:0-3283 GCA_964655865.1 uncultured Nitrospiraceae bacterium | reverse complement strand
CCCGCATTATTCACGAAGGCTTCTACTGCAACCGCCGACACGCCGCTCCGACAAGCCTGCATGCGGGATCACGGCATGCAGGCGGGCAGGCTCGCCTCTCAGTCGGTCAACGTACTGTATCAAGTACGTCTCCCTCCTTCGCGCCTCCGCGTGCCCGTCTCGCTTGGCGTGTCAGCGGTTTCGTCACGAACCCTTGTGAATAATGCGGGTTAAGCTGACGTGTAGTTGCATCAGTAACAGGGTGGCTGGGGTGATCCTCATTGCGCGCGTCAGCGACCCGTTGCAGACGTGAGCAACGAGTACCCCGGCACATCGTCCACCGACAGCAATCATCTAATGATTAGATGTGCGGGGTGCGCGAGCAGAGGGATCACCATAGCCGCCCGTTCCCGAACGACAGTGTTGACATCCCGTTACCGATAAGCCTAGCCTTTCGTCGAACGGAGGGCGCTCACAAGTGGTGCGGGCAAGATGCCAGAGGATATGTCTGGTCGTGGCTCTGGCGAACCTGAGCCTTCTGCTGCCTCAGGTTGTCCGAGCCGATCCCTTCCTCGGAAGGCTTGACTGTGTCTCAATCCAAGCCTCCGTGTTGGAAGTCGGAGGGTCATTCGGTGTGACCATAGAGGTCTTACGCGACGCTCTCCGTGAAGGGTTGAACACCCATGTCCCACACCTCAAGATCGAGCCGAGCTGCCCCGACCGCATGTTCTACAAGGTCTTCCTCGAGCACTTCTCGGCCGGCCCCGCGGATGGATTTTTCGGCCACGTCGCCCTGAGCGTCACCCGGAAGGCCATCTTTCGGGACACAGCGCTGTTGTCGACCGCTCGGGCTTGGGACGAAGAGTCCTACCTGCAGGGCACAAAGGACAAGGCCAAGACCAGCGTGCTGGATCAATTAAACCGTCATCTGACCCAGTTCGCGTCCGATTACCGCGCCGCCAACAAATGATCGAACACTCGGTGTGAAACCCTGGAGGAATGGTGAAAGTGTAAAGTCTCAGACACCGTTTTTGCCCGCTCAAATCACTCAGCAATTCCGCTAAGGAAAGAGGCCACTTGATGCATGGCCTTTTTCGTCTCCTCTTTCCCCTTTTTTAAGCTGACGGGCAGTAGTATCAGTAGAACGGCGGTTGGGGTGATCGCAAATGCGCGCGTCCACCGATTGTTCACGCTCTCTTTCTTGGCGGGAGGGTCTTGAGGGCCCCCTATTGCGCGCATCAGCGACCCGTTGCTTTGACCCATTGTAATGGAGGAGGCAAGGGGTGCCCCTAACAACGGGTGCCCCGGCGCCGCCTTTTCTTCTTCGAAGGCAGGTCGCTTACTGGTTCGGAGCGACTTCGCCGAGAGCGGCGGGACCCCGCCCGGCGTCCGAAGAAGGAAAGCTGGAACTGACTGAAGCGCTGCGGTCGCGAGGGCGACCGCGGCTGAATGAATTCCAGAAGGGATTCCGCTTCGGATCGCTGTGGTAGGGGTGTCGCGAAGGCGCGGAAGCGGAGGACCATAAGCGACCCGCTTACGTTCCCATTTCCCACGAGGCTAAATACTTCTTCTGCTCAGGCGTCAGCTTGTCAATCATCACACCCATGCCGGCGAGCTTGAGGCGGGCGATCTCCTTGTCGATCGCCGGCGGAACCGGGTACACCTTCTTCTCCAGCACCTTGTAATTCTTCACGATGTACTCGGCGCCGAGCGCCTGATTGGCAAAGCTCATGTCCATGACACTTGAAGGGTGACCTTCGGCGGTGGCCAGGTTGACGAGCCGCCCTTCTCCCAGCAGGCTGATGCGATGTCCGTTCTTCCTGAGCGTATACTCCTCGACGCCGGGCCGCACGGTCCGCTTTTTCCGGCTCAGCTTCTCCAAGGCGGGGATGTCCAGCTCGACGTTGAAGTGGCCGGAGTTGCACACGATGGCGCCATCTTTCATGACCGCGAAGTGTTCCTGACGGATGACTTTCAGATTGCCGGTGACCGTAATGAAGAAGTCGCCCACCGGAGCCGCCTGTTCCATCGGCATGACCCGGAATCCGTCCATCACGGCTTCGAGGCCTTTGAGCGGATCGACCTCCGTGACGACGACATCGGCTCCCATCCCCCTGGCCCGCATGGCGATGCCTCGTCCGCACCAGCCGTAGCCCGCCACCACGACCGTTGACCCGCAGACCAACCGGTTTGTCGCCCGCACGATGCCATCCATGGTGCTCTGGCCCGTGCCGTAGCGGTTGTCGAACATGTGCTTGGTGTCTGCGTCATTGACGGAGATCACCGGGAAGCGCAGGACTTTCTTTTCCGCCATGCTGCGGAGCCGGATGACGCCGGTCGTAGTTTCCTCCGTGCCCCCGATCACGTTCGGCAGGAGATCCTTCCGCGTCGAGTGGAGCGTGGAGACCACGTCCGCCCCGTCGTCCATCGTTAGTTGCGGCTTGTGGGCAATGGCCGACTCGATGTGGCGATAATACGTGGCGTTGTCCTCCCCCTTGATCGCGAACACCGGGATGCCATCGTGCTGCACCAGGGCGGCCGCCACGTCGTCTTGGGTGCTCAACGGATTTGAGGCGCAGAGTCGCGCGTCCGCCCCGCCGGCCTTGAGCGTCCTCATAAGATTGGCCGTTTCGGTCGTGACGTGTAAGCAGGCCGTGACACGTATGCCCTTCAGCGGCTGCTGGCGTTGGAAGCGCTTGCGAATCAGCCGCAGCACCGGCATGGTGACTTCCGCCCACTCGATTTTGAGCTTGCCCTGGTCCGCGAGTCGAATATCCTTCACGTCGTAGTCCACGGTTCCTCCTTCAACAGAGCTGACAGCTGATGGCGTATGGCTCCTAGCCGGCTGGATGCTCGCTCGTGAGGGCAAAAGAAAGGGGACGGATCGAAAACAGTCCGTCCCCCGAAGGTCTCACCAAACACTCGCTATAGGCCGGCTTCCTTGCGCAGGATCTTGGCCTTGTCGGTCTTCTCCCAGGTAAATTCCGGTTCGTTCCGCCCGAAGTGACCGTAGGCCGCGGTCTTCCGGAAGATCGGCCGGCGCAGCTTAAGATGATCGATAATCCCGCGAGGCGTCATCGGGAAGTGCTTACGGACGAGCTTGTCGATCGTCTCCACGGCGACCCTTTCGGTGTTCTTAGTGTCCACGAGGATGGAGACCGGATCCGCCACGCCGATCGCATAAGCGAGCTGGACTTCGCACTTGTCGGCCAACCCGGCGCCGACGATGTTCTTGGCGATGTAGCGAGCCATGTAAGAGGCCGACCGATCGACCTTCGTCGGATCCTTGCCGGAGAAGGCGCCG
>CAZZPI010000356.1:0-3285 GCA_964655865.1 uncultured Nitrospiraceae bacterium | reverse complement strand
TGTGGAAGAAGGTCCGGCGTGGACTGAGTATGGGCCGGGTTCAATCCGTCGCCGTCAGGTTGATCTGCGAACGAGAGCAGGAACGGGATGCGTTTAGACCGAAGGAATACTGGTCGGTCACTGCGCTGCTTGCGGGCGAACAGCCCCCTCCGTTCGAAGCCAAATTGCACAGCATCGACAGTCAGGAGGCCGACATTCCCTCAGGGGAGTCCGGCCAAGCGATCGTAGATGACGTGCGTGGCAAACCGTTTGTCGTGCAATCCATCGAGCGGAAGGAAAAACGGCGGAACCCCGTCGCGCCGTTCATCACGAGCCGTTTACAACAAGAAGCAGCGCGGAAGCTCCATTTTACCCCCAAGAAGACGATGACCTTGGCCCAGCAGCTCTATGAAGGCGTGGACATCGGAGCTGAGGGACCTACCGGCCTCATTACATACATGCGGACCGATTCGCCAAGGATCTCGGCCGAAGCGGCGGAAGAGGCTCGTCAAGTGGTTCGGGCACGATACGGCGATGAGTATCTTCCGGCCACCCCTAACGTGTACAAGACCCAAAAGGCCGCCCAGGAGGCCCATGAAGCCATTCGTCCGACCTCCGCCGCCAGAGACCCGGAGGCGATTCGCCCCTATGTCGAGGCGGATCTGTATCAACTCTACAAATTGATCTGGAATCGTTTCATTGCATCGCAAATGGTTCCTGCCGTCCTTGATGTCACCCGAGTCGATTGCACGCCCGTCGGGACTCGGCGGAGCTATCTGTTCAGGGCCACGGGGACGGTCGTGAAATTCCCGGGCCATACGGCTGTCTATCTGGAAGGCACCGACAATGGGATGGGCCAAGGCAGCAAGGCGGAGGTTGACGAGGAAGCGGAACGGCAGTTACCGGCACTGAGGGAGCGTGAACAGTTGCGGCTGGTGGCTCAGGAGGGACAGCGTGAAGTCGGCCTGACGGCCAAGCAACACTTTACGCAGCCTCCACCCAGATATAATGAGGCGCTGCTGATTCGAGAATTGGAGGAGAAGGGCATCGGCCGTCCATCGACATACGCCTCCATCATTTCCACCATTCAGGATCGAAAGTACGTCGAGAAGATCGACGGACGGTTTGCCCCCACCGAGACGGGCAAGATCGTCAACGAGTTCCTGCTGAAGGGGTTCCCCGACTTAATCAACGTCGATTTCACCTCTCAGATGGAGGAGCAGCTCGATGAGGTGGAGGAGGGCAATCAACAATGGGTGACGGCCGTCCGGGCGTTCTATCATCCCTTCGTTCGGGACATGGAGCGAGCCGAGTCGATCCCCGGCCCCAAGGATGTGGTGGAGCCTCCGACGGGCATCGCGTGCGATAAGTGCGGCCGGATGATGCAAATCAAATGGGGGCGAAACGGAAAGTTCCTCGCCTGCCCGGGGTTCAAGGAAGACCCTCCTTGCAAGAGCACCCAAAACTTCGAGAAGCTGCCGGACGGCACCATCAAGGTGGTTCCAAAGCAGGATCTCACCACCGACGAGAAATGTGAGAAGTGCGGCAGTCCCATGGTGGTGAAGTCGGGACGGTTCGGGAAGTTCTTGGCTTGCTCCGCCTATCCGACATGCAAGACAACGAAGCCGATCGCGCTGGGGGTGAAATGTCCGTCACCCGGATGTGGGGGTGATTTGGTCCAGAAGCGAACCCGCAAAGGTCGGTCGTTTTATGCCTGTAGCCGGTATCCCCAATGTGAATTCGCCTTGTGGGATCGCCCCATCAACAAGATCTGTCCCACGTGCCACGCGCCGTTTCTCGTCGAGAAAGTCAGCAAGCAGGTCGGTCGCTCCGTGGAATGTCGCAATCAGGAGTGCGGATATCGGGAAGCCGGTTGAGCACTGCCCAGGGTAAGAGCCTTCTCCTCACACGCGTTTAATCCTGACTGCTCCTAATCGGTTTTCCACCTCCCAGGTTTCATTCCCATCGCGTGACAGCGTGCTGATACCGCCGAAACGCAGGAAGCCGCGCGTGATTCTTGAGTGCCTCAGTGCACAGCGCGAGGACAGCACGCGGCGAAATTGAGAATAGGGATCCCCACTTAAGAAGACGATGCTTGACACTCGGTCCATCGGGGCCAAATAATCTCGGCGTCGTCTCAGCGGCTGACAGCTCTCTCGTGTCAGTGAGCGCCACGGAGCGCCCCGTCTTTCTCAACCGTTCCTTTGAAATGGAGGGACTCAACATGAAAGCGAAAGAGGGCGTGCTCGACTTTTTGCAAAAGGTGGTGACGCTCGAGCTGACGGCTGTCCATCATTATCTCTTGCATGCCGCCATGTGCGAGAACTGGGGTTACGAGCGCTTGCGTCATGAGTTTCATGAGCGCACGACTGAGGAACTCGCACATGTGTCCAAAGTGATCGACCATATGGTCTATCTGGATGGCGCTCCGGACGTGCAAAAGGTCGGTGCAGTCCGGTCGGGAAACAGCGTTCCGGACTTGTTTAAGGTGGATCTCAAGCTCGAGCAAGACGATGTCACGTTGCTGAGAGAAGCGATCGCGCACAGCGCCAAGGTCGGAGACTTCACCACCCGTCACAAGTTGGAGGAAATGATAGTGGATTCGGAGGAGCACATCGACTGGTTCGAGACGCAGCAGCGCACGATCGAGCAAGTCGGGCTGGAGAACTACCTGAGCGAGCGGATCAAGAAATAGGGGTGAACAGGGGGACCGGCTCCGCATCGCGGCGCACGTCCGGAGCCTGCGGAGAGAGGAGGCTGTTATGAAGGCGAAAGAGGGTGTCATCGATCTGCTGAACAAGATACTGACCGCGAATCTGACCGCGATCAACCAATATTTTGTGCATGCCAAAATGTGCGAAAACTGGGGTTATGAGCGGCTTCACAATGAGGTTCGAAAGCGTAGCTTCGATGAGATGAAGGACGCCGATGAGATCATCGAACATATCCTCTACCTCGAAGGAGTGCCGAACATGCAACGATTGGGCACCGTGCAGGTCGGCGAGACCGTGCCGGAGCAATTCAAGGCCGATCTGAAATCCGAGCATGAGATGCTCAAGCTGTATACTGATGGGGTCACGCACTGCGCGAAGGTGGGGGATTATACGACCCGACATATGCTGGAGGACATGCAAAAAGGCACCGATGACCATATTAACTGGATCGAAACCCAACAAGAACTGATCAAGCAGGTGGGGCTGGAGAGGTATCTGAGTGAACAGATTACGAAGGAAGGCTCATAGGGGCATGGGATAGCCTAACATGGCAGCGAGCTCAGCTATGCGCATATGGCGTGCAGAGCGAGCA
>CAZZPI010000355.1:0-3297 GCA_964655865.1 uncultured Nitrospiraceae bacterium | reverse complement strand
ATCGCACGAGTCCAGCCGATCACCGAGGTTCGAGCCAAAGCCAATGAAGACGATCTCTCTCGTCATGGTGCTCAATGAGATTTGTGAATTATGAATGAGGAATTGTGAGTCGAGAATCAAAGGCCGAACGGTCGAACAATTCAACATTCCTAATTCATCATTTCACATTCGCGCTAGAATCCAGCGCGCTTGATTCGTTCTACCGCCTCCGCCAGTCGTTCTTTCGTCGTGCAGAGGGTCATCCGGACATAGCCCTCACCGGGCGCGCCGAAACCGTTGCCCGGCGTCGTCACGATGCCGGCCTTCTCCAGCAAATGAGCGGTGAACGACGCAGACGTGTAGCCTTTCGGGACGGTCACCCAGACGTAGAAGGCGGCCGGTGGAGGCTCGACTGCGAGGCCCAGGTTCTTTAAGCCCGGCACGAGCACGTCGCGGCGTTCCTGATAAATCTTGCGCAAGCTGTCGGTCACGTGGTCGTCCAGGCTCAGCGCCGTGATGCCGGCCTCCTGGATCGCCTGAAAGCAGCCGGAGTCTAGGTTGCTTTTGATCTTGAGCAGACCGTTCAGCACCTGCTTGTTCCCCACTGCAAAGCCGATTCGCCAGCCGGTCATGTTGTAAGTCTTCGACAAGGAGTGGAACTCGATGCCCACATCCTTCGCGCCTTCCACCTCGAGGAAGCTCGCCGGTCGCTTGCCGTCATAGAAAATTTCCGAATAGGCCGCATCATGGCAGACGATGATCTGATTCGCTTGAGCAAAGTCCACCACCCGCTTGAAGTAGTCCTTGCTCGCGATCACCGACGTGGGATTGTTCGGCGAGTTCAGAAACAACAGCTTCGCCTTCTTCGCGACGTCCTTCGGGATGGCGTTCAAGTCCGGGAGGAAGCCGTTCGCCTTCGTCAGCGGCATGATGTGCGGGACCCCGCCGGCGAAACTCGTCGCCACCGGGTACACCGGATAACCTGGGCTCGGCACCAGCACGACATCGCCCGGATCGATGAAGGCGAGCGGAACGTGGCCGATGCCTTCCTTCGAGCCGATCAGAGTGAGGACTTCGTTGGCCGGATCGAGCGTGACATTGAAGCGGCGCTTGTACCAGTCCGCCACCGCCTTGCGGAACAACAGCATCCCTTCATAGGAGGGATATTGGTGATTCTTCGGGTCAGCCGCCGCCTGGCTGAGTCGATCAATGATCGGTTTCGGCGTCGGGAGATCGGGATCGCCGATGCCGAGGTTGATGATGTCCACCCCCCGCGCGATCGCTTGCTGCTTCATCTTGTCGATGGCGGCAAAGAGATACGGTGGCAGGGTCTTGATGCGGGTCGCGTATTCAATCGGGAAACCGGGCATGCATGTTCTCCTTGGCTAAGAAGCTGTCAGCTTTCGGCGATCAGCTTTCCACAGAACCCTCTCCCCTCCCTCTCCCCGCTGGGGAGAGGGGGAGGTGAGGGGCAGTTAGACTACTAGACAATCAACCCGGCAATCAACGTGGCGACGTGAGAAGGTGGGCGATCAGGCGGTCGGCCATCTGATGTAAAGTCGGGAGCCGGGGTAGTGCGGCTGCTTGCACTAGTTGCGCCGATAACTTCGCTCGTGCGAGATCAGCGCCACATTCTCGACAGAGGGCTTCGATGCCGGCAGGATCCATCTCCAGATGAAAGAGCAAACCATAAGCGCGAGCGCTATAGCGAAAGGCTTGGAGCGGTGCGATGTCAGAACCGGCGAGTGGCACGCAACCGTTGGGCAAATCAAACACCTCGCCGTGCCATTCGAATACGTCGAATCGTTCGGGGAACGTGCCGAACACCGGGTCTTTCTTGCCGTCCTCGGTGAGGCGAACCGGCGTCATGCCGATCTCTAACGTGTTTCCTGGGCGCACCGTCGCGCCCAAGGCCTTCGCCATAAACTGACTGCCGAGACAGATGCCGAGCACGGCCTTGCCGGCGTGGAGCGCCGACCGGATGAAGGCCGTTTCCTCCGCAATCCAGGGATCGGGATCGTTCACCGACATGGGCCCGCCCATGACGATCAGGAGATCGCCGGGATCGGGTGGCAGGCCCTCCTTCGGTGTGAGACGGCATTCGAGCCGTGTCCCGTGCTTCGCGAGCGATGATGCCAAGGCCCCAGGGCCTTCGAAGGGGACATGTTGGAGACAAATAGCCTGTCGCACGTGAATAGTCTCGCGCGTTGACAAGCAAAGAGGACTGCTCGTACCCTGTACATACAATTTCTCAAAGCTGGGCGGCAAGCGGTATCGTGTAAAGAAAATAGGGGTCGCGCTATGGGACAAAATTACACGGCGGTCATCAAGCAGGACGCAGGTTGGTGGATCGGCTGGATCGAAGAGGTTCCAGGAGTGAACTGCCAAGAAAGCTCGCGAGAGGCGTTGATCGAAAGTCTGCGCGTCACCCTTAAAGAGGCGATAGAACTCAACCGGCAAGAGGCCCTGGGGGCGGCCGGTGGAAACTTTGAAGAAGCTCCCATCGCGGTATGAAGCGTGAGGAGCTGCTCCGACAGCTGAGACAATATGGATGTGAGTTGCTGCGCGAAGGAGCAAGACATTCCTGGGGCACAACCCCTCGCTGAACACACGCTCCGCTGTCCCACGACACACTGAAATCAACGATCATCTCGCCAGGAAGATCTGCAAAGACCTGAAGATCCCAAGACTTCCATGATGGGCAGCAGCATTCCTCGTCAACACGCTTCCTACATCTATTCATCCATCACACACGATCAGCAAACCGACCGTGCCTTTCGGCAGACCATCTTGAGGGACCAGATAGCGTTCGAGACTCACGCCACGAGCGGTCAGCGTCGTGGCAAACGCGCCAGGACCTTGGAAGGTGACGTGTTGGAGACAAACGGCGCGTGTCAAGGTATGCCCACAGCTTGATTGACAGCCCTATTAGATCGAGCTAGCCTGCTCTTCGAATGCAGGACAGAATTATCCCTAATCCGAAAATAACAGGGTCCTACAACCCCGTATTCCCCTCCCCCCATCTGGGGAGAGGGCAGGGTAAGGGGGAAATCCTCGCGGCCCCACCCTCACCTTTGTCCTCTCCCTCCATTGGAGGGCGAGGAAGCAGGATTGATGCAGTTACGGCCGCCTCGCAACAGAAATTATTTTCGGATCAGGGTTAACCTAACCTAAGAAGCCAGTTCAAGATTGCGTAATTGATGACTGGGCCGAGCTATTTCTTCGATATCCTCTCACCCTTCCAATTTTATGCGTCCTTGGGAAGGACATTACTAAAGCTGTCTTCGAGCAAAGCGAAATCAACCGAAGATCTTCTTT
>CAZZPI010000354.1:0-3300 GCA_964655865.1 uncultured Nitrospiraceae bacterium | reverse complement strand
GAGCGGCAAAACAGCCTCATGTATCACATTTAATGACATTGGGGGCCGAAGGCTTCGACCCTACTCTGCATCGATGGAAAATTGGAGTATGAGCTTCGCGTCGTTTCATAAGAAAAAGTGAGAGAGGTGCATCAATGACTCCGCCAGTGACGATAACCAGATCTCCCATTCAGACTCAACCGATCCCGTCCCACATTCAAGAGGAAATCGAAGCGTTCGAGGTTGAAGCGTCTCGGGTCCTCACGGGCGAACTCTCAAACGACATTTTTAAACCCTTTCGACTTCAGTACGGGATCTACGGCCAGCGACAGGCGGGTGTGCAGATGGTCCGTATCAAGATCCCTTTTGGAGGGCTCACGGCAAACCAGCTCCGCCGTATCGGCGAGCTCGCCGAGCGTTATGCCACCGGCGTCGGCCATGTCACGACCAGACAGGATATTCAATTACACTTCGTGCAGCTGCGGGACGTGCCGACCGTCATGCGGGGGTTGGCGGAGGTCGAGGTCACGACCCGCGAGGCCTGCGCGAACACCGTCCGCAACGTGACCGCTTGCCATTTGGCCGGGGTCTGTCACGGTGAAATTTTTGACGTCACCCCGTACGCGAAAACGGTGGCGCTCCATCTGCTGCGCAACCCGCTGAATCAGAGTCTGCCGAGGAAATTCAAAATCGCGTTCTCCGGCTGTCAGCACGACTGCGCGCTGACACCCATTCATGACATCGGACTCTTGGCGGTTCGCCGCGAATCAAGCGAGCCCGGGTTCCGCATGAGCGTGGGCGGCGGGTTGGGGTCTGCTCCTCGCATCGGGCAAGTGCTCCGCGACTTTGTCCCCATGAATGAGCTCATTCCCTCGATCGAAGCGGTCATCAAAGTGTTCGATACCTTGGGCAATCGGAAAAACCGCCACAAGGCGAGGATGAAGTTCGTGATCGAAAAACTCGGATTCGAGGAATTTCGACGCCGCTGGGCCGATGCCTACAGCGCCATGGGCTATGCCCGTCCCGATTTGCCCCCGTTGAGGCTGCTCTCTCATGAAGATGCGGCGCCCCTCATCATGCCGCAGCCTGTGGCTCATGGAAACGGCTCGGCGCAACCGGAAGAATCAAGCAAAGGTGCTCTCAAGGCGCAGGGGTATGAGAGCTGGAAGCGGACGAACGTGGTGAAGCAAAAGCAACCGGGATACGTTGCGGCGGTCCTCAAGCTGCCGATGGGAGATCTCACGGCCGACCAGATGTGGGCGGTCGCCGACTTGGCCGAGCGGTACTCGAACGGGAATATCCGGACCACGATCAATCAAAACCTCATCATTCGATGGATTCCGGAGACTCGTCTGACGGACCTCCATCGCGAATTGTCGCGGGAAAATTTGGCCGATCCCGGCGCGGAAATGGTCGAAGATATCATCGCTTGCCCGGGGACCGATACGTGTGGGCTGGGCATTACCTCCTCCAAAGGCCTGGCCCGGGCGCTGGCAGAGGTATTCCCGCCCGGCCAAGTCCCCGATGACCTGCGCGGCGTCAGCGTCAAGGTCAGCGGATGCCACAACTCCTGCGCCCAGCATCACATCGCCACGATCGGCCTCCATGGGGTCGGGAAACGCGTCGGCGAACACGTGGCCCCGCACTACGAATTGCACTTGGGAGGTCAAGTGAACGGCACGGCGAAGATCGGTCAGATGACGGTAAAGCTGCCGGCGAAGAATGTCCCAGCGGCAGTCCGTCATTTGATCGACGTGTACCGCCGGGATCGCCAAGCAAACGAATCGTTGCCGGCCTTCATTGCGCGCGTCGGGAAGGGCAAGCTCAAGGATGAATTGATTCCCTACACCATCATCCCTGCCTTCGAAGAGGACGCGACTTACTACTACGACTGGGAAGGGGAGGAAGAGTTCGTGCTTGAAGACCTGGGGCCGGGCGAATGCGCCGGCGGCGCCTTGGAGATGATCGACAACCGCATGCTGGAGGCGGAGCAGGAGCTCTATCAAGCCAAGCTTCTTTTGGACAAACATCAATTCGGAGTGTCGGTCAACAAGTCCTACCGAGCGGTCTTGGCGGCGGCCAAGGCGCTGCTTGTCACGGAAGGGCTGGATCCGGCCACCGATGCGGAAACCTTCAGCGAGTTCGACGAGCGGCTGGCCGCCAAAGGCGTGGTCCCCGCAACCTATCGGAACCTCGGAGGCCAGATCAGTGATCTCGGGCCGAAGGAGACTACGAGAGAGTTCGCCTCGGCAAAGGTAGCGTTTGCCAAGGGCATTATCGACATCTGCCGTGTCGCGACGGAGCAGATGGGGAAAGACCTCAAGCTGGCTGCGTCAGTCGAAGCACCCCGTGAGAAAGCGGAAGCGGTGAAGTTACAGGCCGTCCCACCGCCGACCACCGCCTCGCGTCCGCGGACGCCTGCAGCCCAGGTCTACGATCTGCGCGGAGTGGCCTGCCCGCTCAATTACGTGAAGACGAAGTTGAAGCTTGAAATGATGGATGCGGGTGATCGACTGGAGGTCTGGCTCGATGCAGGCGAGCCGATCAAGAACGTGCCGATGAGCCTCAGAAACGACGGCCACAAGATCCTTGCCGAAGAGCCGCTCGAGCCCGCGGCTCAACATTATCGAGTGCTGGTGGAAAAAGTTGAGGGCTAGAGGCGACGGGCGCTGGACTACTATCCCCTATTGCCCATAGCCTGGCGCAACAAGGTGTCAATACCCGTGACAGGCAATACTAAATCAGCGAACCACCCGACTGCGGAACAATTACAGGCCTTGAGTGATTCGTTCGAGACGCAGCAACCGTGGGACATCCTGAGCTATGCGCTGAGACAGTACCAGTCGCGCATCGTGCTGGCTTGCAGCTTTGGAGCGGAAGACGTGGCTTTGGTGGACATCATCCAGCGGATCGCGCCCGCCACACCCCTCTTCTACCTCGACACGGACTTTCTGTTCCCGGAAACGTACGACGTGCGCGATCGGCTGGTGGCCAGGTATAACCTCTCGCCGAGCCAAGTCATCTCGGTCAAGTCTCTGCTCACTCCGGAAGCCCAGGCCCTGCAATACGGCGAGGCGCTGTGGGCGAAGAATCCGGATCGGTGCTGCCAGCTTCGAAAGGTGGAGCCGCTCACGAGGATCCTGCGTAATTACGACGCGTGGATCACAGGCATCCGACGGGATCAAGCTCCGACACGCGCCAACGCGGGTCTGGTCGAATGGGATCAGAAATTCGGCCTGGTGAAGTTCAACCCCCTTGCACGGTGGAAGTCCGAGGATGTCTGGGCCTATATCCGGGTTCATGAAGTGCCCTACAACACCC
>CAZZPI010000353.1:0-3308 GCA_964655865.1 uncultured Nitrospiraceae bacterium | reverse complement strand
TTGAATCATGGAGTAGACTGGAGTCTGCGGATCAAACACGATCTGCACGTGACCTTCACTATCCAAGGGGCGACCATGCTCGGCCAAGGCTCTCATGGTTCTGCGCGCCGTGTCGGCTTCTATCCAGGCATTTTGCTGGCTTTTTTGGGGAGCCTGTTGTTTCTTGTGAATGGTGTGCGTGCGGCTCAGGCGAATGAGCCGGCAAACGAAGAGCCTGTTGCCCAGAACATGGATATGGATCATCACGATCACGCCGCTGGGGCCGTCGAAGCGATGACTCCCCATCAACGACATGCCGGACCCCATATGAAATGGACGACAGTGCGGCCGCCGAACGCAGACGATGCCCGGCGTGCCGATCAAATCGTTCAGATCCTGCGGCAGGGGCTGGCCAAGTACAAGGATTACCGGGTTGCCATGGATGACGGGTTCGTTCCCATGCATCCTGAGCGAAAGCCACGGCACTATCATTTTGCCAACAAGCAACGCCGCTTCCTGGCTAAATTGCGCTTCGATCCGGCCGAACCGACCGCGCTCTTGTATAAGAAAACCGAGGATGGCTATGAGCTGGAAGGGGCGATGTACACCGCGCCGCGGGGCATAAGCGAAGACCAGTTGAACGAGCGCATCCCGCTGAGCGTCGCGCAATGGCACGCCCACGTGAATATCTGTTTCGAGCCGGATGGCAGCGGACGCCGCATGACACGGAAACAATTCGGGTTCAAGGGAACCATTGCCACTGAGTCAGAGTGCCGGCAAGCCGGAGGACGATTCGTTCCCCAAGCCGGTGGGTGGATGATTCATGTGTATCCCTTCGAATCGACTCCGGCAGCGATCTGGACACACTGAGTGCCGAGTTCCCTGTGGGAAGATCGGAAGGTATCGGCAACCAACTCTGTCAGGAACCAAGTGGCCGGGAGTATTGCCGGCTCTTCAATTCCGTCTCTTGAAATTTCTGTTGCCGGTGAGTTGACACGATCTTACCCGAACAGTAGCTTGTCGTTGTCCCCATCGGGCGGACACAAGAAGGAGCATCTCGATCATGACGACTCAGAATCAGGTCGGAGGACCGACGCCCCAGCTGTTTTTTCAGATGGCCAACGCCTATCAACGGTCGCAGGCGTTGAAGGCTGCCATCGATCTGGATCTGTTCACGGCGATCGCAGAGGGGAAGGATACGGTGCAAGCGCTCTCACAACGGTGTGAAGCGGCAGCACGCGGCGTACGGATTTTGGCGGACTACCTGACGATCCAGGGTCTGCTCATCAAGGAGGGGAGCCGGTACAAGCTGACGGAGGATTCAGCGGTGTTTCTAGATCGGAAGTCTCCTGCCTATATGGGATCGGCTTTGGGCTTCCTGCACGCGCCGAAGTTTACGGAGGCCTTTCAGCATCTCACGGCATCCGTGAAAAAGGGAGGCACCGCGGCCAGCGAGTTCGGCACCGTCGCTCCTGAGAATCCGGTATGGGTCGATTTTGCGAAATCCATGATCCCCATGATGGCCAAGCCGGCGGAAGAGATCGCCCAGTATGTGAGTCAGACTCAGCCGGATGTGAAGAAGGTTTTGGACATTGCGGCGGGCCATGGGCTGTTCGGGATCGAGATCGCCAAGCGGAGCCCGCGCGCGGAGATCGTCGCGCTTGACTGGCCGAACGTCCTCGCCGTCGCTCAGGATCTCGCCCGCAAGGCCGGCGTTCAAGAGCGTTATCGGACGATCGCCGGCGACGCCTTTCAACAGGACTTCGGCGCACGCTATGAGCTTGTGCTGCTCACGAATTTTCTCCATCACTTTTCTTCCTCCACCTGCGAGACACTGCTCCACAAAGTTCATCGGTGCCTCGCACCCGGTGGCCGGGTCTTGACGCTGGAGTTCGTTCCCAACGATGACCGCGTGACGCCCCCGCCGGTGGCGGAATTCGGTCTGATCATGCTCGCGACGACGCCGGAAGGGGATGCCTTCACGTTCAAGGAATATGAGCAGATGTTCCGCGCCGCGGGCTTTTCCCGAACGGAGCTGCATTGTCTACCAGGTTCGGTGGAACAAATGCTCGTGTCGTATAAATAGGTAATGGATCCGCGAGGCTTGAAACTCGGACATGATTCCATCTGCTCGCTTCGTCCGAGCGCTAGTTCGGCCTGTTATGCGTCGGCGGGGCCTATCAGTAGAGGCGAGGCGGCCTCTGCGACCCTTATCTATGCCCTGCCTGCAAGAGCGGGGTTGTCGATTGACTTGCCCGGCCCTAAGGCGTAATTTCGCAGATATCCGTTCACGCACATAGAAGTCTGCGCCGGCTTCCGCTAGCGTTGAAAGGGGCGAAGGCAGGCCGTGGGAGTGTCGCAGTTTCGCGAGCGACGGGCAGGGTCCGAGACGCCAACATCAGGCCTCACCCCGTTCCCGTTGTTCAGGCATATACAATAACTCCCCTCCCTTGTATTTCGTCTCGTTTTCTCAATCCAGATTAGCGGGGAAAGATCATTGCCCCGGGGGAGCACGCATGCAAAAGACACGCATCATCTGCACGATCGGCCCGGCCACGGCATCCTACGAGATGTTGCAGAAGCTGTACGAGGCCGGCATGAATATCGTGCGACTGAACATGTCCCACGGCGACCACGAGTTCCATGCCAAGGTCATCCAGCACGTCAAGACACTCAACAAGAAGGTGAAATTTCCCATACCCATTCTCCTCGACACGCAAGGCCCGTCGATCCGCACCGGGGACCTGTCCAACGATCTCGATCTGAGGCAGGGTGCTATCGTGACCATCACGACGCGCGGGCCGATGGACGTCGAGGAGAGCTCCATCCACATCGACTACGCGGATTTGCTCGAGGCGGTCGACGTCGGTGACAAGATCACCGTGGACAACGGGCTGATCAATTTCGAGGTTTTGGAGAAGCATGAGCGCCTCATGCGCTGCCGTGTCCTGGACGGTGGCCTCTTGAAGAGCAAACGCCACGTCAATCTCCCGGGGATCCGTGTCAATCTGCCCGCGATTACGCAAAAGGACACCAAGGATATCCTGTTCGGCCTGGAACGGGATGTGGACTTTATCGCCCTGTCTTTCGTGCGCGAGGCCGGCGATATCCAGCAACTCAAATCGCTCATGGGGGAGAAAGTCGGGCGGGTGAAGATCATCGCGAAGATCGAGGATCAGGAAGGGGTCCGGAATTTGGAAGAGATCATCAAAGAATCGGACGGCATTATGGTCGCACGTGGAGATCTCGGGGTGGAGATCAACCTGGAAGATCTGCCGAATGTCCAGCGCACGATCGTCCAACGATGTGCCGAGCATGGAAAGCGGGTG
>CAZZPI010000352.1:0-3314 GCA_964655865.1 uncultured Nitrospiraceae bacterium | reverse complement strand
GCAGGCGCGTCGCGGCTGCTTGGCCGGAACGGGCATTTGTTTTGTCTCTCATCGCGGCGAGGTCTATCCCTGCGGCTACCTCCCGGTGTCGGCCGGGAACGTGCGCACGCAATCCTTCGCATCTATCTGGGAGGAGGCGCACGTTTTCGAGGAATTGCGTGATCCAAACTTGCTGCTGGGGAAGTGCGGAGTGTGCGAATATCGGATCGTCTGCGGCGGCTGTCGCGCGCGCGCCTTCGGGCAGACGGGCATCTACCTCTACGAAGAGCCGTTCTGTAATTACCTTCCTTCTACAGCGAACAGCGAATAGCAGGCAGCTCGATGAAGCCCCCCCTCCCTTGTCCCTCCCCCTTGAAAGGGGAGGGATGGGTGGGGTTCTTAGGCGACATGCTGATACAGGTAATCGGCCCCCACAGGTAACTGGCCTAGCCATTGGAAGAACCGAGTCACCTCTTCACCACGGAAGATGGAGCCATGTTGGGGGAGCATGGCAGTAATCCGGAACCTGGCCAGCTTCTTGATCATCCCGGCGACGGCTCGGTTACAGGACATGTACCGTTGGTGGAAGCCCTGCATAGCTTTGAGCTGCGCGTCCCAATTGTCGACGACGAGGTGGAAGGCGCTGTCTTTGTAGACGGACGCCCCGACATCGCCGCTAAATAAGAATCCGCTTTCCGAATCGAACAGCAGAATGTTCCCAGGTGAGTGGAGATAGGGCGCGGAAACGCATTCGAGGCGTCCCCCGCTCTTCAGGGTGATCGTCGCTCCTTCGTCGCCCACCGGGATATAGTTCAACCTATAGCTCTTCCCCGTGACGTCCCGTGACTCGTAATGGGGCATGAACCGCTGCCACAGAGAGGAAATGATCAACTGGATGTCTTCGTTCCATTTCACCCAGCTCGGGAAGGACGCACAGATGTCGGGGTCTTGATGGCTGAAATAAAGATGTGAAATGGCGCTCGGTGACATCAGGTAACAGACTTTCTTGAACACCGGGGCGAATCGGTCAAAGCCGCCGGGTTCCAGCAGGTAGCCTGCTCCTTCATCAAAAATCAGATAGGAGTTGCACTCGATTTCCTCTCCGGTGGAGTGAGCGCCGACCCAATAAACTTTGTGCGAGTCGCCGTTGTAGAGAAGAATGGGTTGGGTGGGGTCAACAGTCGCGTTCGTCAGTTCGAGCAAAGGAGACTTGGGCACGGGAGCACCTCCTGTGAATTCGTCATGTGGTTATGCCCGGCCTCCAGACGGCATTCTACTTGAGGTGCTCCGCGATGCAAAACCAATTCACCTTTTGAGCTGTCTCGATGGCGAACAGCGAATAGCAGCAAGTCAGCACACAGCGAGCAGGGAACTTCTACCTCCCCTTTCCCCTCCTTGCAAAGGAGGGCAACGTCACAGAGCTGCTCGCCGTTCGCCGCCCATCAAGGTCTGGAGTCCTGAGCGCACCGAAAGCCGAGGTCAAAAAACGTGCTCGCCGGTCCGAAGTAGTTCCGATTGGTCGAGCGGAGGTCATAGAGCATGTTGTACCAGGAGCCTCCGCGCGCGACCTTGCTCCCACCGCGAGCGGGCCCCGTCGGATTCCGATCGGGACTGTTCTTGTAGTAATTCACGTCGTACCAGTCTGAAACCCACTCCCAGGCATTGCCCGCCAGGTCGTAGATCCCGTATGGACTCTTCCCCGCTTCGAGACTTCCCACAAGCAGCAGCGTTTCATACCCGATCCACGTCGCGCCGAAGTTCGCCCGCAGGCGGGTCGGTTCCTCGTTCCCCCACGGGAACCTTCGCCCGTCGGTCCCCCGTGCCGCTTTCTCCCATTCGGCTTCGGTCGGGAGCCGTTTCCCGTAGTGGCGGCAGTAAGCATCGGCGTCATGCCATGTGACGCCGACGACCGGGCGGCTGCCGTCGGTAGCGTGATTCACATCCTTCCATTTCGACGGTGGCTCGCGACCGGTCTCTTGCATGAATCTCCCGTAGCGGGCAGTCGTCACCTCGAACTTATCCATATAGTACGCATCGAGGAAGACTCGATGGACCGGTTTTTCATCCGCATCCCACCCCTCACTGCCCATCGTGAATTCTCCGGCCTGAACGAGGACCATCGGGGCGCCGTCCTTGCCGGTGACCTCGGGCGGTTGTTCCTGTGCGACGGCTGGTGCAGTCCACGAAATGACCGTTGCGAAGATTGCAGCGATGATCGGGAGTCGCATGGGCAACGTCTTGTGTCGACTCAAGCGATAAGCGAGCTCGTAGACGATGAGCCCTGAATGATCGTAGCCATGCAAATCGAACGCCGAGCGGTAGGCAGTTGGCGCCCCATGTGGAGCGACACAGGTTCAGGAGCTGTTGAGGGAATAGCCGCTAGTGGTCGACTGTCAGCGTCACTTAAGGTCATCTCCACGTCTGTTTTTATTATGCTTCATGAGAGGCGTTTCCCCTCGGCCGCGCCGGGCCGAGGGGCTTAGTCCTGAGGATCGCCCTGCCCTGTCTTCTGTAGCATTGTGCGACAGCTCAATGGGGGTGCTTGTCGCTATTTGACCCAGAGGCATACTACAGCCGCGGTGCGGGTACAGTGAAATATCTATCAACCCATTAGATAAGTTAGCTCTTTCTTCGGCTTGGTCGTGAGGCAGTTGGCGAGAAGGTGTACTCTTTGCACACCAACTTATCTTGAACACGCGCTTGTCAGGCGGAGCGCAAGACCTCGAGGCAGGGGAATGAGACCCAAGCATTGCCTCATTGAAAGCTGCGACAGTTGCGGTTTACGCAGCAAGGCTGTGCTCTGCAACCTCACCGGAGAAGATCTCGCCGGCTTTGAGAAAATCAAGCGCTCCCTCATGTATGAACCTCAGCAGACGGTGTTCTACGAAGGCCATGCCTGCCTTGGCTTATATTTGCTTTGCGCAGGCAAGGTCAAACTCACCCGCTCTTCGGTCCGCGGGCAGCGGCAGATCGTACGCATCTTAGAGGGCGGCGAGCTGATCGAGAAGCATGCGTTTCGGGCCAAAGCCGTCCATGAAGTGACCTGCGAGACGCTGGAACCATCTCAGATCTGCCTGATCGAAAAGGAGCCCTATATGGCGCTCATCCAGCACAACCCTGCGCTGGCTCTGAGCGTGATCCAACTCTTGAGCAGTGAGCTGGGCATGAATATGGATCAACTCGACCAGTTCACCTTCAAGACTGCGCGCGAGCGCCTGGCGGGATTGCTTATGGAGCTGGGCGAACGCTTCGGGAAGAAGGCTGACGGCGGGCTTCTCGTGGGAATCACACTCAATCGCGAGGAGGTGGCTGAAATGGCCGGTATCACGGTCGAA
>CAZZPI010000351.1:0-3347 GCA_964655865.1 uncultured Nitrospiraceae bacterium | reverse complement strand
TCGTCAGCGCCCAGCTTACACCCTTCGTCTTTTACACAGAGAAGATTACATCACCGGGCGAGAAGTAAAGCCGCCCCGCGCCGCGAAACGGTACCTCAACCGTTCTCTCTCCTTCCCTCTTGACCGCGGCCTTGCAGATGGGCGACTCCCTTACGTTCCGTGCGCGCGCTGGGAACAAGGATGACACGCGATGCCTATTTCTGGGCGGAGGGTGACCGGCAGGCACTCAACGCAAGTCGATCAAGTTCGCGGCTGGTGGCGCAATTCGGCGGATGTTCCCGAATCGCGACGTGGTACATGTCGTTTCTATAAGTTACCGCGACGTCATAGTGATGATCTGGTCGTGGTTTCAGCAGTGTCTCATACGCGATGGCGCCGCTCCGGTTGCCCCAAAAGGAGGAGCTGGCAAAGACGAACACCAAATGACTCCATCGGTCCGATGGTATCCCGATATCCATCGTCGGCTCGATCAGCTGAACCGTGCCTTCATAGTCGGTGGCGCAGGCCTTCCCTACGCGATGGATGTCAACGGCCGCGCGCGCGTGTGAGAACCACGATCCCGAATCCCTCGCGGTTTGCACGTGCAGGTTCTTCTCAAGCGAGTTCGGGTATGTCTTGAGTCCGGAACAGCCGGCGACAAGGCTCGCAGTACAGATCGAGAGCACGACGAAGGCGGTCCTGCCGTTGGCGAGAAGTTTCCCCATTGCCCGGTTCGTGGCGAGCGGCGTCACTTCGTGAGATCAGGACATCCGATGTTCTCGCCGGTCGCCCAGTTCTTCACCGCCTGGATTAGAACGCCGTGGCCCATGGACGGGCGATAGAGATCGATGCGGGTCTTGGTTTGAGTGACGGGCTGGGCATCAACAACAAGAAGATAATAGCCTCCTTCCGGCTCCTTGCCGACATTGACCACGCCCTGATCATGGTGGAACTGCACATGCAGCTCGGCTTTCTTCCCCGTCACTACCACCGTGGGTTTGTAGGTGGTGACGATCACCTGGTAGCTCGTGGTGGTTTGGGACGTCGTTTTGATCGTCTTCGACAAGCAGTTCGGTCCCACCTTTTGGAAGGTGCCGGCCACCTGGCTGAACGGACGATCGACCTCGAACGTCTCGACTTTGGCAGAGAACGCTCCGGGAACGGCTTTGCGAAACTCTTCGGCGGTTTGCGGATGCGAGATACAACCGAACAGAGCGAGGAGATTGAGGACAACAATGAGCACAAAGTAACGCTTCATGACATCCTCCTGCTTGCGCCTGTGTGAGAAACGAAGGCGGTTGATTTCGCTACAGGTATTTGAAAACCAAACCCGAAAAGGGTCAACGGAAATGCCGTTTCTTTGCAGGGTTGCGCGACTCACCCCACCCCTTGGCGATGAGTAGCTTATAAGCTACACTCGACGATGATGAAAAAGAGTAAAGGCTATCAACCGGACCTCATTGAAAGCCTGCGCGATGCGGGGGAGGCCGAAGAATACTTGAACGCCGCGCTTGAGGAAGATGATCCCGAATTGTTTCTACTGGCGCTACGAAACGTAGCTGAAGCCCAGGGGGCGTGGCGAAGCTCGCCGAGAAGACCAAACTTAACCGCGAAAGTCTCTACAAGATGCTCTCGGAACGCGGGAACCCAGAGTTCCGAAGTCTCGATGCCCTCTTGCATGCGTTAGGATTTCGCCTAGCCGTGACTGCGAATCGTTAGGCGTGGAAAGGTAGCGTAAGGCAGGGGAGAGAAGCCTCGCCGCGCGCCGCGAAATGGTGTCGTGACATCCTTGTTTGTTCTTTCCGACTCATGCTAGGCATCTCGGCTGAGATCGACTATAATGAGGCTTCGTCAATAGACTCTGTTCCAGAGAGGCTTAAGTAATGGCGTCGAGAAGCTACACCGCGATCGTCGAAAAAGAAGGGACCGGTTATGTCGCGCTCTGTCCGGAACTCGACGTGGCCAGCCAAGGGGACACGGTTGAGTCGGCGACCGCTAACCTAAAGGAAGCCGTCGAACTCTTTCTGGAGTGTGCCGACCCTGCCGAAATAGAACGCCGACTCCACACTCAGGTCTTTGTTACCCGCTTCGAAGCGGCGCATGGGTAAGCTCCGCATCCTTTCCTGACGAGACGTCTGTCGCGTCCTCGAACAACACGGCTTTCAAATTATCCGACAACGAGGCAGTCATATCGTCATGCAACGGCGAAGCGAGTCGGGCACCGTGACCGTACCTGTTCCTGACCATTCTGAAATCCGAATCGGAACACTTCAGTCCATCATTCGGCAGAGCGGCATCACCCGCAGCGCTTTCGAGTCCTGACGCAGTATTCCGCACATTCGCTCCCCAAGACAAGCAAAACCGCCGCGCGCCGCGCAACAGAGAATGTTCCGGTTCTACCTCGCGTTGTTTCATGGCCAAACCTTCCGCAAGAAGCCAAGATCCTGCCCAGCATATGGGAAGAAGGCCCAGACTACGTCAAACGGATGTTCGCGCGACTGGAGCAATGATTTGGCATTGGCGACGGCATCATCTTCAACAAGGAAGGGTTCATCCCCGTATGCTAGCAGCCAAAACCGTCCGTGCGGGAAGCGTGGATAGTTCTTGGCTAATTTCTTCTCAATTGCGCGTGTGAGCACTACGTTAGCATCCGGATGCGAAAAGTTCCCTACAAAATCTAGAACAGCTGGCTTCCTTGAATCAGAGGTATTACGTCTTTGGATGAATGCAACCACATAGTGGTTAGGTGATTTTTCTGGCCATACTATAGGCTTCTGCATGCCCGATGTCCCACTTCTTTAGTTCCGGGATAGAAGCCCGCAACTTCTGCACAACCAAATCGGTGAGCTGTTTCCCTTGTTGACTGTTGGCAGGGGGCAATGGGTTCTGTGCTTGGTGATACAAGGTTATTGATATTCCATCAAATTCATCGTAACTGTCCGCGACTAATTCGCGAATGCGCTCGGCATATTTTTCTTGAATACCTCGCCTGTGTGCATACGTTGGTTTCACTACATCGGTCACCTGGATACCTATTTTTTGACCGCCTTCCTCTGACAGACAGTCTGCTGGTTCAGATCCCGGAATCGGCGGGGAGAGAGCTCGACGCTCAAAATGGGCAAGGGCGCCAACAAATTTCCTCACAACAGTGCATTCTCGTTCTTGCTGAAGGTCAGGAAGCGCCTCCATGATTATCTTCGTGCCAGTTGGCCCGTAAATAACACTACCAGGTCGTTGAGCCGGCTTTCGAGGATTTTTTGCCGCCATAAAAACACCCTTTAGGTGTTGAGCCATTCTATTTTCTGCTGGGTTACTAGTCGAATACTCATTCCTCCTTTGTAAGACCCCGCTTGCTCCCCCGACTACCT
>CAZZPI010000350.1:2476-3354 GCA_964655865.1 uncultured Nitrospiraceae bacterium | reverse complement strand
ACTCCTCACCCAACGTGAACTTGTTGAACGCGAACTGAATCTCGAAGGCTTGCCCTAAGGTACTCTCCAATCGTTCCAACCTCGCGTCGTCGAACCCCTTTTGTTTAAGGATTTCATGGTTGATGAACGGCCCATCTTTTAATGTCTGACGGCCGACACAATAGTCCACAATCTCCTTGATCTGGTCTTCGGTATACCCGAGCGTCTTCAGGGCGGGTGGCAGGCTCTGGTTGATGATTTTGAAATAGCCTCCTCCGGCCAGCTTCTTGAACTTCACGAGAGCGAAATCCGGCTCAATGCCGGTAGTGTCGCAGTCCATGACCAGCCCGATGGTACCGGTCGGCGCGATGCACGTCACCTGGGCGTTGCGGAACCCGTAGGCCGTCCCCAACTCCAGGGCCCGATCCCACGCCCGCCGGGCTCCCAACAACAAATCGGGCGGACAATATTCCGGCTGGATGCCCATCGGCTTGATCGTGAGCCTCTCGTACTCTTCCGACGGCGCGTTGTAACTGGCGCGGCGATGGTTCCTGATGACTCGCAGCATGTGCTCGCGATTCTTCTCATAACCGGGGAAGGGCCAGAGCTCGGCCGCCATCTCCGCGGAAGTAGCGCAGGCTTCTCCCGTCATGATGGCCGTCAGCGCACCGCAGATGGACAGAGCTTTCGGCGAGTCATAGGAAATGCCTTGGCGCATGAGGATGGTTCCGAGATTCGCGTACCCCAGCCCGAGCGTACGGAAGGTGTAACTTTTTTCAGCGATCGCACGGCTGGGGAACGACGCCATCAGCACGCTGATTTCAAGCACGATCGTCCAGAGGCGCACGGCATGACGGAATTTTTCGGCTTTCCCTTGAAAAGCCAGAGCTCGGTGGAGC
>CAZZPI010000350.1:0-2466 GCA_964655865.1 uncultured Nitrospiraceae bacterium | reverse complement strand
GAGCTCGAACTGCCCGTCCGGCGTGAAGAACTCGACGAGGTTGAGCGATGCCAGGTTGCACGCGGTATCATCGAGGAAGAGATATTCCGAGCACGGATTGGATGCGTTGATCCGTCCGTCTTCCGGACAGGTGTGCCATTCGTTGATCGTGGTGTCGTACTGCGTGCCGGGATCGGCGCACGTCCAGGCGGCCCAGGCGATACGATTCCAGAGATCGCGCGCCTTGACGGTTTTGCAGACTTTTCCGTCCGTGCGTCGTCGCAATTGCCAGTCGCCGTCTTCCTCCAAGGCCTTGAAGAATTCGTTGGGAATACGGACGCTGTTGTTCGAGTTCTGTCCGGATACCGTCTGATAGGCGCGACCATCCCAGTTTGTGTCGTATTCATGGAAGACGAAGTGCGTGAAACCTTGCCGAGCGTACGCAAACATTCGCTCGATATACGCCTCCGGAACCGCATCACGCCTAGCCCCGATAATCGCCTCTCTGAGGACGGGGTTTTTCTTTAGATCCAACTCCACCTTCATTCGGCCGTCGCCATCGACCAAGTGGCAGGCCTTCAGTACATTATTGAGTCGCTCCGCGCAGATTTTCGAGCCCGTCACCATCGCGGCGACCTTCTGTTCCTCCACGACTTTCCAATCGATGAATTCCTCGACATCCGGATGGTCCAGGTCCAGGCACACCATCTTGGCCGCACGTCTGGTGGTACCGCCGGACTTGATGGCGCCGGCCGCGCGGTCTCCGATCTTCAGGAACGACATCAGACCTGAGGATTTCCCTCCGCCCGATAACGCCTCCCCATCTCCTCGTAGCTTGGAAAAGTTGGTTCCCGTTCCCGAACCGTATTTGAACAGGCGAGCTTCTCGGACCCACAGGTCCATGATGCCGTTCTCATTGACGAGATCGTCTTCGATCGATTGGATGAAACAGTTGTGAACGACGACATTGTTGGAGAGGTATTGTCCGCTCTCTGTCTGAATATCGAAGACCGGCTGGACTCCCATCGCCTCGATACGGACGATGACCTCCTCCCGTAAGGCCGGCAACGCTTTTCCAGGAAAGCGATCCGAACAGGCCGCCTCTAGCTTTTCCTGCTTGTCTTCCGAAATAAACCCGATCAGTTCTTTGAAGCGAGCCCTCGCTTCGGCATATCCGATCGAGACGAAGTACGGCGTCCTTCGGTTTTCCCGCTTCTCGACGCCTCGCTGCACTCTCGCATAGACGCCGAGGTTCAGCAGCAGCGCCTGGACCCCGAGGGCCAGTGGCGAAGAGTTTGTGGTCAGGACGACATCAGCGGTCCGGGACGCATGAGATCTGAGACGGACTGTTCCATCTGCCTGGAACAGAGCCGAGAGATAGGCGGATTGCGCTTGCTTACCCGCAGACCAAATCGCCTTCGGCACAGACCACTCTTCGGTTTCTCGCAGCAGTTCGTATTTTTCGATAAATGGTCGGAGCGCTTCGCCATACAGCCGGATGCGGCGGATGTCGAGCCCGGGGGCTCGCGTCTCCACGGACCGAACGTGGTAGTGAATCCCTTCGAAGACACGGTGCACCCGTTCCGACACGAAATTGAACTCACTCTTGTCGATCGTCATGAATTCGAGCGTCAGACTGCGATCGGTGCCTCGCTCATACTGGCCGACGAATCCATCTCCCTGCAGCCATCCGACCAGCGCGGCTTCGTCCACCTCTCGCGGCTCCGACTGCTTGTTCACCGCAGTCCTCGTCGCAAGCTTGAGACGCATGCCCGGAGTCAACTCATCTACCCTCCGCCAGCCGCCGGCTGAACGTCGCGACTCAAGCGCATAAACGAGGTGATCTCCTGTCGCATCGATGCAGGCGCCGTTCTTGAGCACGATCTTGAAGACGGGCTTCTCGCCGTTTGCCTTCACGGCGACCACCTTCGTCGTCCCCAAGGCCTTACCTGCTCCGTTGTGGCGACCGTCGTACACCTCGAGCCCGATCAAACTCTTCGTCACGATATCGCCGATCGGCATGGGCCCCTGGGGCGTCGAGACGAGGGCGTGGTAGGGTTGGCACGCATGAGGTTGCGGGTGCTCGAATGCATTCGAGGCTTTGACCACTTCGCGGGTCTTCGGATCGACGTAATAGTGCCCTTGGGCCGGCCCGGTCAGGCCATAGGCATAGTGCAGCCCGGTGTTGAACCATTGGGGCGAATTAGGTGCGGCCATCTGGTGCGCCAGCATGTAACAGAGCTCATCGTGGAATGCGGCCGCATCGTCGGATGACTTGAAGTAGCCATAGTTCTTTCCCCAGTGAGTCCAGCACCCGGCCAATCGGTCGAAGACCTGCCGGGCGTCTCGTTCCCCTCCCGTGATAGGCTTCCCGTCAGGGCCAGTCAAAAGACTACCGTCCGCCCCATGCTGGGGCACGCCGGCCTTCCGAACATACTTTTGAGCCAGGATATCCGTTGCCAGTTGGGACCATCGTTCGGGGACCTC
>CAZZPI010000349.1:0-3355 GCA_964655865.1 uncultured Nitrospiraceae bacterium | reverse complement strand
TTCGACATGCCCCTGCATGACGTGACGGACTTTGCCGCGAAGAGCGAGTTCAAGGTGTTCAAGGAGGCCGTCATGAAAGGCGGGGTCGTCAAGGCCTTGGTCGTCAAAGGCGGGGCCGCGCTTGCACGCAGCCGGATCGATGCTTTGGGAGAAACGGCCAAGACGTTCGGCGCCAAGGGGCTGGCCTGGGTCAAGATCGTCGGGGAGGGGCACATCGAGTCCGTGATCGCGAAGTTTCTCGACGCCAAGGGACTCCGCGCGTCTTTGCCTCAGGCGGAAGTGGGGGACTTGCTGCTGTTTGGGGCGGACGAACCGGCCGTTGTGCACGACGTGCTCGGCAGGATACGTCTGATGCTGGGCGAGGAGTTGAAGCTGATCGACCAGACGGCCTGGCGACCCCTCTGGGTGATGGAATTCCCGCTCCTCGACTACGACCCACAGGAGAAGCGCTATGTGTTCATGCACAATCCCTTCGCGGCGCCCCTCGACGAGGACCTGCCGTTGCTGGACTCACAGCCGTTAATGGTTCGGGCCAAGGCCTACGATATGGTGTTGAATGGTGCCGAGGTCGGCGGCGGGAGTATTCGGAACCACCGCAGCGACATCCAGCTGAAGATCCTCGATCTGTTGGGGATCAACAAGGAGCAGGCGCAGGCGAAGTTCGGATTTCTGCTGGAGGCCCTGGACTACGGGGCCCCGCCGCACGGGGGGATTGCGTTCGGGCTGGACCGACTCATCATGTTGCTCGGGGGCGCCGACTCGATCCGCGACGTGATCGCTTTCCCGAAGACCCAGAAGGCACAGTGTCCGCTCACCGACGCACCCTCACGAGTCGGCGCCGAGCAGCTCAGAGAATTGCGGATCAAATTGGACCTCGTCGAATAGCCCTGAGGGCCGCCGGGATCCGTCACCGTTCCCGGATCAACCCCCTCCGAGCACAACGGGCAGCGTCAACTCAATATCCCGCCGACGCACGCGGACGGAGACGCGTTGGCCCGGCCTCGTATGTTCGATCAGGAAGTTTTTCAACTGCGAGGCGTCGGCGATTTCGTGATTTTCGATCGCCAACAGGAGGTCCCCCTTCTGAATGCCGGCGGACTTGGCGGGCTCGACTACATCCTTGACCGCAAGGCGCCACCGCGTCGCGTCCTTGACGGTGGTCATGTGAATGCCCAGCCGTGAGAAGCTCGGTTGTTTCCCCTCGTGGAGCGCGGTGACGATCCGTCTGGCCAAGGTGGCCGGCACAGCAAAGGTTAAGCGGCTACAGTGGCGCTCGGCCTCGTTTTTCTCGGTTTGGATGATGGCGTGTACGACTCCGACCAGCTCGCCCCTCGCATTGAACAACCCGCCGCCGGAGTTCCCGCTACAGGTTCCCAGATCGGCCTGGAGGAGACGCGTGTCCACCGTGGGGAGGAAAATATTGGTGTTGCCGATTCGTCCGAAGGCGACCGTGGGCCCCCAACCAAGCGGGTAGCCGATCGTAAAGACTTCGTCTCCGGATTCGCCGGCCTGCTCTGAGAACGACACGGCACCGAGGAGCTGCGATCGGCTGGCTTCGGCGACGCGATAGAGGACGACGTCCACGTACGCGCTGTCCCCGATCAACTGCGCCGGAAGCTCCGCAAGTTCCTGAGTCAACACGGTGATCTCCCGTGGGACCACCGGTGAGCTTCCTTTCTCCCGTTCCACGGCGTGACGGGCGGTGACGATATAGCCGTCCTTCAGATGAATGCCTGTGCCGCGGACGGAAAACCCCCGGCGGTAGTCTGTCTGTTTGTCCTCCCCGGATTCGTTGAGGATCCCCACAGTGGCCCGGTTGGCTTGCTCGACCGCCTGCGCGAGCGGCGTCGACGGAGGCGCCGGCAGGGTCTCAACACTGTGCGATTCTTGGACGGTATTCAAAGTGAGACCGGAAAACACCAGTGCCACTATGAGATGAGAGAGACGGCGGCTGCACATCAGGGTTCCGTCCTTTCGTATGAACAGGCGACTGTGTGGCTCGTGAGGTGGGGAGTATAAAGGACTTGGCCGATTTTTTCTCTGTTGAAATTTCTCCTCTCTAGGCCTCAGACTAAGAGTGGGCGGATTATCTTAAGCTCCCTGCATTCTAGCGCGCATTATCCATGAACGCTTCTGCTGCAATTGCGGATTCGCCACTGCGACAAGCCAGCATGCTGTCTTGCGGCATGCTGGCGGGCGGGCTCGCCGCTCGGTCGGTCAACATACTGTTTCAAGTATGCCTCCCTCCCTCGCGGCTCCACGCGCCCGTCTCGCTTGGCGACTTCGCAATTTCGCGACGAACCGTCATGAATAATGCGCGCTAGTGGTGTCACGGTTCCAACGACGGCAGGCCCATGCCTCACACTGGATGGTCCGAAGACAGCCAAAACCGGCCCCCAGTGGGCCATCGCAGGATATGACTTCTCGGCATTTGCAAGGTGTACAATGTTGGAGCCTTTACCACCCTCTCAAGGAGGCATCCCATGACTCGAATACATGGGCTGTTCCCCATAGCCCTGGCGGTCTTGGTGATCGGGGCCTGCTCGGTCATAGTGCCGATGGATACCTATCTCGACTCTCGTGTGGATTTGGCGAGTGAAACGGACATCGTGGAGCAGATGGGCAGCCCAGTCCGCAAAGTGAGGACCGCCGGCGGGGAGTCGCTGTGGGTGTATCAGACGCGCACGGTACAAGCGGGCGATCGGACCCAATCGATGGGAATCTGGTGCGACGAGTACGTGCTGACGTTCGATTCTCAGGGTGTGCTGCGTCGATGGAACCACGAAACCCAGTTTTACGGCGGCGAGCTCATGCCGTCTTGTGATCTGGGTGGTGCCGTGGCGAAGGACCAATAGTCTCCCCTCCCTCATGACGCCAAGAGGTGTCTTATGAGATGCTCAATTGTTATTTCTTTGACTGCCGTGCTGGTCTTGTTTGCGGGTTGTACTCTCTTTGTCCCCAAAGAAACGCAATATCTTCAAACCGCGAAGGATCACGCCACAGTGACGGAAGTGAAACAAACGCTTGGGGTACCGATGATTGCCGCGACCACCGCTACAGGAGAGCACATCTTGGTCTATCAATCTCGGGAAGAAGACCCCGGTTACGGGTGGACCTCGAAGGGCCTCTGGTGCGATGAATATGTCCTGACATTCGATCGCAGCGATATTTTGCGGCGCTGGACTCATAAGTCCCATCTCCACGGTGGCGAACGTATGCCTATCTACTGCGTGCCTGGAGGGTATCAAGCAAGCTGATCGAGTTACGGAATCTGGGCCTGCCGGTCGACGGGACTGCTCGGACTTCTTCATGTGGGAGGTGATCGATGAGGCGCCTCTGTGTCGCGATCGTGGTT